>CAZUCG010000105.1:0-7798 GCA_964619145.1 uncultured Lentisphaeraceae bacterium
CCCTAGCGCACTCCCCCCGCTAGCTCACTCCCCCCTTGTGTCCGCCTCTCCTCGTGTCCGTCTCCTGGTTAGGTCAAGTTATTCCACTTAACTTTGTTGGTTCCTTCAGTTGCAAAAGTGCTTTTTTTGCTTATAGTAGGGTTGTCGATTTTTAATGCTTTTCATACTTGCCAAGCCGGAGCACTAATGCGTAAATTATTTTTTTCGAGCGCGATTCTTTTTAGCGGTCTGTTCTGTCATACCCTCGCGGCCAAAGACTGGCACGTGGACGGCAAGACAGGCAGTAACGACCACGATGGTAGCAGCACGGCGCCTTTTCAAACAGTCCAGAAAGCCGCCAGCGTGGTTGAGCCGGGCGACACAGTTATTATTCGCCCAGGCCTGTATCTGGAGAGCGTGTACCTGCAGCGCTTCGGCACAAAAGACCAACCGATCGTCTTCCGGGCAGATAAGGTCCAGAAGAACCGGGTGATTATCAGCGCTGCAGACCCTGATATCCGCCTGGGCAAAGTCAAGTGGGAACTAGTGGACCAAGCACTGCAACTCTACGCAGTGCCATATACCCAGCTACAACCCTCGCGGATGCTCTACAGCGGCACCGATCTATATCCATATAGCGCTCTGGAGCTGCTGAAGAGCTTCCAGGCCACGGCAGGCATCCCAGGGCCAAAGCACGGCTTTTATCTTGATACGGAAGCCAAGCGGCTCTATGTGCGCTTGCGCCCAGATAGCAAGTACGGCTCCACTGATCCGAACCAGCACACGATGGCGGTCGCGCCGCCGCCGAACCCACCGCCCAAAGGTCCACAGGACAAAGACCGGAAATTGCCGCAGAACCGCTGGCGGCAGACGAATTTCGACATCACTGCGCCTTTCGGAACCTCGTTGTTCGTGGTCCTGGATGGCCTGACTTTCGAGACACCGGGGCGCTCCGCCGTATTCGCTGGCGGCGACGACCTGCTGATCCGCAACTGTTATTTTCTGGGTTGCTGGCGCGGGGGCGTCCTGGGGCGTTTCTACAACAAACAAGTGGATGGCTACAGCAAAGCCAGCAACCGGATTACACTTGAGCATTGTGAATGGCATAACTTTCCTGTCTATAGCGATGTTATGGAGTTGCTGGATGACGTCCGCAGCGGTCGGGCCACGGTGCCCGAGTTGGCCAGGTACCATCACTGGGTGCACAAATCAAACAGCGGTGGCGCGGTCATCGCTTACGAGACTGGCATCGCCAACCGCCTCGGCGACAAATGGACCATCCGCAACTGCTGGATTCACGACTGCTTTGAGGGCTTGGCGGGTGGTTGGACGAGCAACGACTTGCTCCTGGAGGGCAATCTCTTTGAGCGCTGCGTTGACAACGCGATTCAGACCGAGAGTCACGCCGCGAATTGCCATATCCGCAACAACCGTTTTGTCGATGTCTTCCAGTCGGTATCCTGGCAGCCGCTTGATGGGCTGCCTTGGCCGGGGCCAATTTACGTCTATCAGAATCTATTCAGCTACACTGCTGGCAATGAGCAGATGTGGGGCGACCGCAGTTCAGCGGCCTTCAAGATCGGCGCGCCTTTTACACAATGGGAAAATCCGCAATTGCAGGAGAATCTGGCCAACGTCAAGAAGGAGCATCTGAGCATCCCCGGGGCCGGGATTTTGATTTTCAACAACACCATCATTGCGCCGTACTCGTCGCTGGTCGGTGAGCTCAATGGCTCAAAGCAGTACTTGGACACGGTGAGCTTCTACAACAATATTATGCTCTGCTCGGATGTGCGGCGATTACGTGGTCGGATGGGCAAAGGCGGGACTTTCTACTACAAGTACTACAATAATTTGGCCTGGTGGCGCATCGGTTTGAGCGAGGGCTTACCGGAATTGGCCCAGCAGAGTAAAGACAGCCCTGAGGAGGTGTTACCCGGCTGGCAGCAGAACGACTTCCGGCCAGCGCAGTTCCTGCCGGCCAGCGCGGTCCCAGAAGCACCCCGGCAATACAAATATATCGGCGCGCTACAAGCAGCCGACGGGAGCATCGCCAGCGTAGTCGGCGTGCTAGAGGAACAGCCATAAATTTTGCGCTAGTGCAGGCCATTCTCCTGGTAGGACACCTAGCCAATCGGAAGAAATAGTATGGCTGGGGTGCCGTCTATGGCATTATACCAGACCTTCATTAGAGCATCGAATTCTAAATCACGATATGCAGAAACTCACCCTGTCCCGCTACGACTACGGCGCCTTCGGCAGTTTTATCGCCTATGCCGGCTGTTCCATAATCATCCCGTTGGTGCTATGCCAGGCCGCGCGCGAGTTAGGCTTCCCCTTGCAGGAAGGCGGCTTCGCAGCCGGTGGGGCCTTGCAGATGGGGCGGGCCATACCAATGGTCCTGGCAATGCTCAGCTGTGGATTCGCCGCTGGGCGCTGGGGGATGCGTAAGACCTTGGGCTGGTCTGTTGTACTAATGGGCATAGGAATTTGCGTTGCCTCGCTGTCGCCGACATACACGTTGCTATTCCTCGCCTTGATGATTGTCGGGCTGGGCGAAGGCGTCATCGAAGGATTAGCCACGCCATTTGTGGAAGGATTGCACAAGGAAGAATCCGGCCGGTACCTGAATTTCTCGCATTCATTCTGGGGATTGGGCGTCTTTGCTACGGCCTTGCTGGGCGGGTGGCTGCTGTCGCGGTCGATCTCCTGGCGCTATCTCGTTGGTAGCGTCGCAGTCCTGGCATTAGTGCCGGCATTACTGTTGCTGCTGCCTGAGGGTCGCATACCCTACCCGGAACGGCAGGGTAAATTCTCGCTCAGCATCGTCTATCGCCAGACGCTGGAGATTTTGCGCAACCGGCATTTCTGGCTATTTTTTGCCGCGATGTTCGTGGCTGGTGGTGGAGAATTCGGTCTGACCTTCTGGTCAGCCAGTTACATCCAGATAGAATTCACCGCCACGCCTTTGATGGGTGGCATCGGCACTGCCTGTTTTGCGGTAGGGTTATTCCTAGGCCGCAGCGCTAGCGGGATACTGGTCAGTCAAAAATATCTGCCCCACTTAATAGTATTCACTGGCATCCTGGGGATTGCGGTCAGCCTATTCTTCCCGCTGTTGAATTCGCCCTGGATAATCGCGCAACAGGCCGCCCTGCCCTGGCTGGCGGTATTTAGCAAAAAATGGCTACTATTCGGGCTGTTGTTTTTTGCCGGCATCACTTCGGCGCCCTTCTGGCCCAGCGTACAGAGCTACACCAGCAAGCGCCTTCCTCAATTAGACAGCACGATGCTGTTCGTACTGCTGTCCTGTGCCGGCATCCCCGGCTGCGCCAGCGCATCGTGGCTAATGGGCGTAGTCGGCAATCACATCGGACTGCGACGGTCATTCCTGATCATCCCGGCCTGCTATCTGATTTTGACCATCCTGATTGGCGCAGACTGGTATATTTCCAAAAAGAGCGCAGCTAAGACAGATAAAACGGGTTACTGAGCAAGATGGCCTTCTCGCCCACGGCTTCTACTCGCAAAAATCCACGCAGCGGGTAATCCCGCAGGGGCAGCGTCCGCTGAATATTTAAGGCTCCCTTGAGCTCCTCGCGATACAGCAGTTGGTCGTAGCTGAAAAGCCGCAATTCCTGCAATGGCTCCTGGGCGACGATACTGATTTGCAGTGCTTGTGTTTGGGCTTGGGCCAATGACAGGCTGTCGCCGGGCAGGCAGTCGCCCAAACGGACATCGGCCTCCTGGATATACTCGGCTGGCATAACGTGTCCGGCCTGGATAGCTTTAACTACGCTCTCGCGAGTCGGCTCGCCAGCCAGATAGATAAATTGGAAAACCGGGTTCTCTTGCAGGCGTTGCGTGCCCCACATATCGACGGAGGTCATCAGGGTGATGCGCTTGCCGGCCAGGAAATGCTTCTCCATCGCCGAGCCCTGCAAAGTCCTGTTCCGCGGTCGTTGCAGGGCTTCTTTTTTCTGGAAGGCTTGGGCGACGTCATCGTATTGCAGAGTGATATCGACAGCATCGAAGGGATACTTCCGCCAGTATTCGGAATAAGGATGAGTCGCACAACTGGCACCACCGTGAGCCCGGATGAAGGCCAAGGCATTCTGCAAGTACTCCTCGATATCGGATTGCTCGTAGAGGCTGCAGGTGAAGTCGGTAGAGAACTCATCTGTGCCCACGGCCAAAATATGGTAGGCGTTATGGTTAAATCCGGCGTCCTCAGAATTCCAGTTAAAGGGATGATATTCCTGTCCTGGAATCAACAGCACCCGCTCGTCGCAGTAATCCTCGATACTGCGCTTGCCGACACAGGACAGCTCGTCCTTGACGCTTAACAGCCCGATATCGAAGGAAAAATGTTTCATCGCGGCATTGATGGAGGCCAGGGAGGCATCAGCGCCATACCAATCGAGCGAATGCAGATGCGCAATCACCCGGTAGTTGTTCTTGTGGGGGAGGCGCTTCTGGAGCGGTGCCGCCACGGGCACTGGCGGTAAATTACCTTTCAGGCGCGCCTGAAAATAGCTCAGGGCATTCTCCAGATAGCGCTGCCAGAAACGCAGGGCTGGGTGCTCAAGCGGCAATTGTTCTTCTGGGAAGAGGATTTGGTTCCAGAAAAACAGCCCCTGCCCATACGACTTTTGCAAAATCAAGGCGGCTTCGGGTATAGCGGCATCGCGGTAGCTGCCGAGCACTTCCCATTCCGGGCAGTTCACCACGCAGGAGACTGCCGCGCTGCGGATGCTCTCGCTCGGCCCGGGCACGCGTTGGATGGCGAAAGAATTGCCCGGGATGTCCCAATACACCAACTCGGAGTTATCGAGACGGTTTGGGCTGGCGAACAGCGGGTGAGCAGGATTTTCAAACCACGGCAGTAGGGACGTGCGGTGGTTAGCAGAAATGCTGGTAAGGTAGCGATTGACCAAGTACGGGCTGCCCAATTCGTCTGGCAAGAAGGCGGTTGACCAGCGTTCGTGGTCCTGATGCTGCAGCCAGCAGATCTTGCCGGCGGCGACGAAGTCGTGCAGATATTCGCAATTATTCTCCACGTAGTCATTCAGGCCATTCTGTTCTATCAGCAGGATATCCACGTCGTCAAGATAAGCACGAGTCTTGAAATCGACCTCACGCACTTGGCAGGGAAAATTCTCCTGCAGGAAAGTCGCCAGAGTATAGTTCGGCTGAAAATAATGGCGCCATACGCCGATACGCAATGCAGACAGGGGATGCTTACTAGACATAAATAAATCCTCAGGACGACTATCGGGCAGATTGGCGGTCGCTGGCTTCGCGCAACGTCTCCAGCCCCTCCTCGGGCGAGAGCAAGGGCAGGTAAGCGAAATCGCGCGTCGCGGCCGCAAACGAGAACGAATGCGAGCGCGCCAGCTGGTCAACCACAAACGCTGTCATCAGCGGCTCACCTAGAAATGGCATAATGGTATGCCACGCTTCAGAAATTTGGGCCAAAAACCTCGCCACTCGCCAAGAGATGCGGCCACGAATCGGCGGCATACCCCAGATTTCCAGCACTTGATTCAGCCAGGGCCAGAGGCAAATCGGCTCTGCATCACCGAGGAAATACGGCTTGCCGGCGCAACGGGCCTGCCCGGCCAGTTCATTGGCGGCCAGGATATGCCCTAGAGCGGCATTTTTAACGTGAGTAATGGTGACGAAATTCTCGCCGTCGCCGATTTGCCGCAAGCGCCCTTTGTCGGCCGCTTCCCGAATACGCGGCAGGATATGCGGGTCGTCCGGTCCCCAGAGCAGATGCGGGCGCAAGGCGCAAGTCAGCAGTTTTTCGCTATTAGCCTGCAGGACCATCTTTTCGGCCTGACTCTTACTGCGGGGATAATCAGCAATATATTGTTCAGGATACGGTAGGCTTTCATCGCCGTTGCGAATACTCTTCTGACCAATAGCCACGCTGGGCGAGCTGGTGTAAATCAAACGGGAGACATTCGACTGCAAACAGGCTTTCAGGACATTGGCCGTGCCCTCGACGTTGACCTGATGCAACAGGCGTTTGCGGCCCCACATCGCACTCACTGAGGCGGTGTGGAAGACCGTGCTCACGCCTTGGCAGGCCTGCAGCGTGTCCTCTTCAGAGGTGATATCGCCCTGCCAGCAATCTGCGCCTAATTCAGCGAGGGCGGGATAGTGATGCCTGCCCAGCACCCGCACGGGCCGTCCTTGTTGTAGGAACATCTGCACGATATAGCGTCCCAGGAAACCACCACCGCCAATAACCAAGCACAAGCCCAGATCGACGCTAGTGGCGGCAGGGTTTTTCTGTCCAATATAGGTTGTCATTATATTTTAGCCGGGCTGAAGCACCTGGCAATAATTCCTTTAGCCTTCTCTCTGGCAGAGCATTATTTCTCAGGCAAGGTCGGGAGGATGGCCATCAACCAGGAAAAGAAAGTATCGCCAATTTGGTTGTAGCCAGTTCCAGCAGGATGCACGCCATTGCTGAGACGGGATATTTTCTGGCTGTTACCGAGGTTGATGTCTTCACTAATTCGGGGAAAATTATGCTCGCAATCGAGATTGCAAAATGTCGGAATCAGGATGATACCATCAGGATTGGCGGCAGCAAAACGCTGTTGCATAACTTCATTCAGGCGATGTTGATTCTTTTTGTACTGCCAGCGCGTCTGATTGCATTTATAATTGGAGCCGAAGGCGTCCTGGGTCGCGGCACCCGGGGTGACCAGCGAGACGCCGATCACGGCCTGCGGTGCGCAGCGGCGGAACTCTGCCAGCAGGATGTCCATATTCTCGCAGATACCAGCGATGCGGGCCTCCAAGTCGTCGTCGGTAGCACCGAAGACGTCATTGATGCCCAGCATCACGGTAATCACGTCGGTTGCCTGGCCGGCGTTATTCTGCTCAAAATAGGCTTGCACATTTAGGCTGCCTTTTTGGGTCTTATCGTCATTGGGGAAAACCAGGAATTTGCTATCATTTCGCTGTGCGAAGGCCGCCCAAGTCCAACCACCGATGCCCTCGTGTCCGACTCCGCCGGGCACGGCGGTTCTTTCCGGGCCGGCGCCGCGGGTACCGACCATCTTCAGGTCGATTTTACCGAGGTCCTTGCATTGCTGAAAAATCCGGGTCGGGTAGGCGGTGCCGGCGGTCAAGCTATCGCCCACGACCAGGATGCTCAGCGGGCGATTTTCCTGAGAATTAAGTGGACTGACCTGCAATTTACAGTTCCCCTCGGCCAGGACGCCATTATCGTCGATGACTTTCACCGACCAGTCAAAAGTGCCGAGGTCGCTCTCGGTCGGAGTAAAACGCCAGCGCTTCTGGTCATTGCGTCCTTTGGCACAATTCACATCGAAGACATAGTTATCGCTATTGATAAGCAGCACGATATTGTCAAAATAGACATTCATCTCCACGCCTGGGGTGGCGTAGATCACCTCTGGCAAAAACAGCCTGACATTCTTCTGCGGGGCAGTCGGAAGCGCTGTGGTCGGCTCTGACTCTGCGGGTGCTGCAGCAAAACTCAAGAGCAGCGACAAAAAAGCAACAGCAGATAGAATTCGTTTCATCTTTTTCCTTCTTTTTAGCACGGACTGTACTTGACAATAAATATTTTGCTACCAACTCAGCGCAAATGTCGTCAATCTATACTAATCCCTACCACTCGTCGGTCCAGTATCTCGCGCTACCGGGACCAATCCAGGGCGAGAAAAAACTACTGTAGGCACCGGAATTACCGCCGCGGTGGCTCGTCGGCACGCGTTTGCGGTCCACGCTTTCGACGTGGCCGTCATAAAAGGCGAAATTTCCCTTCCCGGGA
>CAZUCG010000106.1:0-7789 GCA_964619145.1 uncultured Lentisphaeraceae bacterium
AATATTCGTGTAGTGTGCGATGCTTTCGCCCGTTCTCAGTCGATGACTTTCTTATTCAAACAACTCGGCTTCAAGGTAATTACTAATGACTTTCTGAATTTTAACCACCAAATCGGCTTGGCTCTAATTGTGAATAAGGGTATTACCTTGGACAGACAGGACTGGGAGCTGCTATTGAAACCGAATCCCGATCCGGAATATTATAATTTGATGGAGAAAATATACACAGATATTTTTTTCACACGGGAGCAGTCCCGTGCTATCGATGCTATCCGCGGAAATATCGACCGTCTGGCAAATGAATTCAAACGCGCCTTGGCTCTGGCTATCTTAAATCGCAGCCTGACCCGTAAGGTAACAATGGGTCATTTTGCCCATCAGCAAGCCTTGAATTATGCTAATAACCCTGAGCGTATAAAGCGCAACCGCAGCTTGATTCGCCCAATTCAAGAGATTATGTCTGATATCCTAACTGAGTACAACCAAGCAATTTTTGACAATGGGCAAGAGAACCTCAGCTATAACTTAGATGCTCTCGAACTTCTACCGCAATTGCAGAATGTAGATTTGCTGTATCTGGATCCGCCATATTGCAACAGCCACGCTGATTACCAAAGTTTTTATCATCTACTAGAAACGAATTCTATGTACTGGAAAGATAAAGAATTCATTAATGGTACCAGACGATATTCACCAAAACGATATAGCGGCTTCGATAAAAAAACCGCGGTTTTGTCATCGCTGCAGAAATTATTCGCGGTCGCCGATAGCGTCCCGCACTGGCTTATTAGTTACAACGACCGCAGTTACCCCGATATAGAGTCTCTCTGTGGGCTGATTTCACAATATCGGCCATTCAGGGTTGAACGCAAGGAATATCTTAATGACCGCGGCGGCAGAGGCAGCGTCGCCGGCAGCCACGAAGTTGCAATCATTGCCAGTAAGGATAAAGATTTATGACTGCGGACTTCAATGCTTTTGAGACGGCATTTTCCCAACAGTCAATGCAAGTCTTTTCTGACCAAGGCCCTGGGACACTATGGCTGAAGCTTAAGGCCATTATGAGAAAAGATTGCCTGCAAGAATTCGAGCAACAAGCCAAGCTCTCCCTATCAGGGAAAACCATAAAAGAGAAATTTAGTGAATTATACAGCTTATTCGTCAATGACTTAGCACGCGGTAATGACCTCCTGGATGCATTTCTGCGACAACAGAATGAGAAACTTTTACAAGCTCTTGACCAAGAGTCGATTATTGCTGATTTATATAAACTACAGCACTATGAGTGGGGCGGGGATTATCGAAATTCATTAGATAAGTTTCTGGTTTCTCGTTATATTAAGCACCCATTTTACTCATATGCTACATTATGCCGAAAGCTGGACTCCGAGGTCAGGCAGATAGTCCGCGGGTACCTCCTGAATAGCTGGTACAACCATTGGAGTTCTATTGTCATTGAGCATATTTTCAAGGCACATCCTGCTGTCTTGCCCACAGTCGGACAAGTCAAAGGCGTAGATTTTTTTCTTGCCAATATCCCTTTCGACTTAAAGATCACCTATTTCCCCAATGAATTTATGAAATTGGCTCGGCGACAATTGGGGCTACTGCCAGAAATCACCTACTTAAAACAGCAGGCTAAAAATTTATCTCTACGTTTTGATGTTCAGCAGTCAGAATCTGCGCAATTCCAACAAATCACTGCTCAGTTGAACGACCTTCCTGGCAACGCCGGCGCTGATATACTCGAGACCCTCAGTACTCAACGTCAAGAGATTCTCGCTCGGACGCAAAAGAATCCGCGGGCGTTACTGAAATGGCTTTATGAGCACCAAGGCGAAATGCGTTTTGGCGCAGAAAATCGTCTATTTTTGATCTTAGTAGATTCACAAGACTTTGCCCAGTCCTGGAAACTAAAACGCAATATCAATTGGCTACTGCCAGGTATAAATTCCTACTTGGATGTTTTTTTGCAGCAATCCCTTGACGAAAAGATGTCGCTGCGTTTTTCCTATAAGAACAAGACCTACCAGACGCTCACGGATGTCTTGTTTATGATTAAATAACCAACACTAGCAAGAATTACCATTACAGGATACGCAATTATGTCAAATGGGACTTGGTTCTACGATCGCCGGCAGGGCGCCCTGCGACAGGAAGTTATCCTGGGTGACCGGATGCTGCGCTTGGCCTACTTGTCGCCCTGCCGAGGACTGCTGCGCTGGCCGCTGTTCGGCAGTTCATTCTGCTCGCGGATGCTAGGCTGGTTCGCTGACCGCGGATTTTCACACCGGAAAATCGCCGCCACCGTCGAGCAGCTCGGTATCGAGATGAGCGAAGTCGTGGTGCCGCCTGGCGGCTTCCGCACTTTTAATGAATTTTTTTGCCGGCATCTTAAGGCTGGCGCCCGGCCTCTTGATGCTGACCAGCGGCGGCTGCTCTCGCCGGCCGACTGCCGCTGCTTGGTTTATCCGGAGCTGAAGCGCGAGAGCTGTATCCCGGTGAAGGGCGCGGCCTTCACGGTCAGTGAGTTACTGGGCGACGCCGGCGCGGAATACGCGCCGCGTTTTCAGAATGGCTCCCTGGCGGTCTTCCGCCTCTGCCCGGCCGATTATCACCGCTACCATTTTCCCGCCTCGGGGCGGCTGTTACGCGGCTGGCGGCTGCGCGGCAAATATCACTCGGTGCATCCGCTGGCGCTGGCGACGAAAATCCGTGTTTTCAGCGAGAATGTGCGCGAGGTATCGATGCTCGATTTAGGCGCCGGAGGCTTGGCGGCGTTTATCGAGGTCGGTGCCTTCGGAGTGGCCTCAATCAAACAGACTTTTGCCAGCCAGGATTTTCAGCGTGGACAAGAGAAGGGATATTTCGCGTTCGGTGGCTCGACTATTATCGTGATCCTCGAACCGGGGCGCTGGCGTTTCGATGCAGACCTGCTGGCCAAGAGCGCCGAGGGATGCGAATGCCTGCTCCAAATGGGCGAGGGCATCGCTAGCGCTGATTGAGCCGCCGCGGAACCTGGGGACAAGATACACCGGAAGGCTGGTCTTGTTTTCACCAGCAGGGACTTGTCCTTAACTGAGAAATACGGCTGCTTTTTAGGTTAATTATGGCTATAATTTTTGCGCTCTGTTGTTTATTTTTTTCGGCCTTGAATGATTTTGTTTTCAAGCTGTTCGCCAACAAGGTCCGCTCTCGTGGCACTTTCGTGTTCGTGATCGGCGTCTGCTGGCTATTGGGGACCTGCTGGTTGCCATTTGCAGAGGAAAACAGAATAATGCCGACTATTGTCTGGGGGCTGATTTCCGGTTTCTTTTCCGTGGTCGGTAACATCCTGCTGATTGAAGCAATGGGTATGCAGAGTGCTGGGCTCTGCTCCACTATCTACCGCCTGAATATGGTCCTGGTGGTCATTGGCGCAGTGTTGTTGCTGGGCGAGACGCTGGGCATCCTGCAAATTTTCGGCATCTTAGCGGCGCTGCTGGCGATTTTGGCCTTTATGCCCAACCGGAAAGACTTGCGCCTGCGGGTAAATGCCCGGGCGACACTGGGATTCTATCTGGTGCTGATTGCCTCAGCCTTACGAGCCGGGATGGGCTTGTCCTACAAGTACGCATTCACTCACGGCGCCGATAAGAATATGGTGACTTTGATCAATGCCGGGATGTGGATTGTCGGCGGGCTGTTGTACGCGCTCTGGCGGGAGAAGAAAATCAGCTTGCGCGACCGCGGGATCCTGAAATACGGACTGATTTCCGGGGTGTTGGTCTCGGCTATCGTGTTTTTTATGGCCGGGATGCTGAATCACAGCGACGGCGCCGCGACTATCGTGTTGCCAATCGCCCAAATGAGCTTCCTGCTGACCTTCGCACTCGGAGTCATCTTCCTAAATGAAAAAGTCAGCCAGCGGAAGATTTTCGCAGTCGTCTGCGGCTGTCTGGCCATCGCCTTGCTGGTGCTGGGCTGAAAAATGACAATTCGACCAGAGTACTGGCATTAAGCGAAATATTCTTGTTTTGCCAATTCAGGGCTGTCTTTTTGACTTGCCTTTTATTGATAATGAACTATCTTTTATTATTGGTTATTTAGTTTTAAGCTTAACTACAACAAAGCAAAGGATGATTAGAATGGCGAAAGAAAAAATTTGCGCCTCAGCGAGTTGCTGCGACGAACGGCCGGATTTCGGCAAATTGGCCAATCCCGCTCGGAGTTTCCAGGAGCCAGAAAAGACTATCCTGGGGCAAATCCCGACCATCGCGATTACCCCGGTCTCCGATGGCCGCTGCGGTGCGTATGAAGACAACGCGGTACGCACTTGGGGGATGGTAGAAAAAGTCTATGACTTGCTGATGCAGAATGTCCGGCAGCCGGACGGCTCGCCAATTCGGGTGGTGGTCGCGCCGGAAATCGTCTATGGCGCGCGCACGGCCGCCCGGGCCCAGCAGTATTATGCCACTCAGGGCGTGGGCGCCAATATCTGGCTCGGCCGGAGTTGGGCGTATTCCGACGAGCTGATGGGCGCAATGCTGGGCATCGGCTCGAGCGAATGGCAGCAATGCGCGTACGGGTTAAATCAGACTGACCGTCCTGGCGCAGTCTGGCTGAAGGCCTTCACCGCCGCTATGGATGAAAAGAAACGACCGATTTTCTGCGTGTACTCGCCAGATTTGGAGGACGAGGAAGGACCTTTGTCGACATTTGTGGCAGGACGCTTGTTGCGCTTTGCTCGCAGTGCGGCCGCAGTCGCGTATATGCGCGGCAAGAACTACTTGTCCGTCGGCGGCGTCTGTATGGGTATTATCGGCTCTGACGTCCGACGCAATATTATGCTCGACTATCTCGGTATGGGTTCAGTCTTTGTTGACCAGAGCCTCCTGATTGGTCGGCTGAATACCGGCTTCTATGACCACGAGGACGTCGCCAAGGCCAGTAAGTTCCTGCGCCAGTTTAAGCTGGCTTTCACCAATAAGCCCAGCGCCCGGCGTAATGGCTTTAGCGACGAGCAGTTGATTGATACCTGCGTGAAGATGACCCTGATTGTCCGCGACTTGATGACCGGCAATCCGAAACTGGCTGATGCCAGCTACGGTAAGAAGTATGGTTTCAGCGCCGACGTGGAATACGCCCAAGGCACCAACGCCATCGCTGCCGGTACCCAAGGACAACGCCAATGGACCGACTATAACCCGAATTTCGACATCACCGAGTCACTGCTGAATAGCTCTTTCGACTGGAATGGCTTCCGCGGCTCGCGGGTCGTAGCCACTGAGAATGACTCCAAGAATGGCATCGGGATGTTGATTGCCAATCTGCTTTCCGGCGGCGTGCCACAGCTCTTCGCTGATATCCGCACCAACTGGACGCCGGCCTCGATCAAGAAAGCTACCGGCGTAGAGGTGGAGAAAATCTGCCCGTATGGCATTATCGACAAGCGCAATTCCGGCGCCGGCGCGCTCGATTACGCCGTAGATATCTACAAGTTGGTCAAGGGCTCTAAGACGATGAGCATCCAGGAAGTCTGGCAGGCCATCTGCGCTGATAAGTCATTGCAAGAAAAACTGATCTCGCTGGCCATCAAGAACACTACCTATATGAATGCCGCTCTGACTTACTTCCCCTGCGACGGCCTCTCCAGCCACTTCACCACCCCGGGCGATATCCCGATGACTGCCTACCGTTACAACGTTGTGGGTGACCTGCTGACCTGCTCGGTGGTCGAAGGCTCGACGGTAAACCTGCCCGCCAAGGTCGCCAACCACATCAGCCGGGTCACGGATGCGACCTGGCCAGAGACTTACTGGACACCGCGAGGGATGACCTCCTACGAGTATATGTCGAAGATTGGTCCCAATCACGACGGTAACTCCTTCGGGCTCTTGGGCGCAGACCTGATCACCTTGAATGCGATGTTGCGCATCCCGGTCGATTTGCATAACGTCGCGAGCGAAGACATCTTCCGACCTACCTTGTGGGACCGTTGTGGCGGCGATGATTTCCGCGCCTGCACCCTGCTTGGACCAGTATACGCCTAAGGCAGAAGACCTTTTGCAGAATTAACCGCTGTCGAATTATGGCTAGACCTGCTCCGTGGTTTAGCCATAATTTTGTTTTCCTCGTCCTCTTTCCTGGAGCATTAACCCGAGAGCAGCTATGAGCAAGCACCTGGCCTTCGTCGGCACTTATGCCGACCAATCTTATGGCATCCCTGCCATTAGCGTGGATAGCGACAGCGGCGAGCTGAGCCTGCTGAATGTCAATCGCGGGATCGAGAAGCCGAGCTACCTGCAGGTCTCTGCCGATGCTCGGCGGCTCTATTGCAGCGTCTGGCGCGAGGAATTCGCTGACCGTGGCGGCGGCGGCCTGGCAGCTTACGCCATCGAGGGCAGCGAGCTGTCATTTCTGAATGCCCGGCCAGTTTTTGCCGGCCCGCCGTGCTACGTCAAGACTGACCAGAATGAGAAATATCTCTACGCGGCCAATTACCGCGAGGGCACGGCCGTCGCCTACGCCTTACAGCCCGACGGGCAATTAGGCGGCGAGCCGATTTGCCTCCAGCATACGGGTCGGGGGCCGCATCCGACCCGCCAGGAAAAAGCCCATATCCATTGCGTGGAATTGCCGCCCGCCGAAAATCTCCTGTATATCGTTGATTTGGGCCTCGATATCGTCAAGGCCTACCTGCCGCCAAGTGCTGACGGACAGTTGCAGCCCGTGCCAGAGGCCGATTTACGGGAGCTGCCCGGCGCCGGTCCGCGCCATATCGTATTCAGCGCCGATGCTCATTTTGCCTACCTGGCCAATGAGCTGTCCTCCACCGTGTCGGTTTGGGATATCCGGGAGCCTCGCCAGCCTAAGCGCTTGCAGATGCTTTCGTTGCTACCGGCAACATACCAGGGCGAGAACACCGCCGCCGCCATTAAGCTCTCAAGCGACGGGCGGCGGTTGTGTTGCTCGAATCGCGGCCACGATAGCGTGGCGGTGTTCGCGGTCGAAACCGCCACCGGGATGCTGAGCTTGCTGGCTATCTCACCGACCCTGGGACGCGGGCCACGCGATTTTGCCTTCGTGCCGGGTGAGCGTTTTATCGTGGTCGCCCATCAATACACCGATAATTTGCTTTCCCTGCATTTCGATTACGATAGCGGCCGGCTGACGCCAATCCCGGGACCATTCCTGACCTTGGCACAACAACCCGTCTGCGTGAAGTTCTTGTGAGCCCCCCCCCCTCTTCCTCCTTTGCCCTGCGCCTGCGGCGCAGGGCAAAGGAGGAAGAGGGGGGGTCGTGGGGGGAGGCATTTTGTTCCCAGGGTAGGACGCTTCGCGTCCTACCCTGGGCTTGAAAAAGACAACTCCTCCGGAGTTGCTGCGCGACACAAGTATATAGTAACCCTCAGGCGCAAAAGGAAACAAACCCGGCGACAAAAGCCACCCCCCCCCCCGGCAACAAGGACCCAGGCGCAAAAGGAAACAACCCCAGCGACAAGGACCCAAGCAAAAAAGGAAGCAATTTTGGGCAATTTAATGGAGTGTGAGCGACGGGAAATGCCTAATAAGCCAAACCACAATGGCGGATAACATTGCGGGAGAATAAACCCAGGGGATGGAGAATAACATTGCTGGGCAAATAAACCCAGGGATGGCGAATAACATTGCGGGAAAAACAAACCCAGGGGTGGCGAATAACATTGCGGGAGAATAAACCCAGGGGATGGCAAATAACATTGCGGGGCAAATAAACCCAGGGGTGGCGAATAACATTGCGGGAGAATAAACCCAGGGGATGGCAAAT
>CAZUCG010000107.1:0-7786 GCA_964619145.1 uncultured Lentisphaeraceae bacterium
GCTAAAAAACATATATATTTTTTAGGGCTGGCATTTTTTAGATTCTGTTGTATATTCATAGTAAGCTTGGCAACGTTGCCAACATTGTAGTTCGTACCAGCACAAAAAAGGAGAAAAAAATGAAGCAGTGGTTCAAGATTTTGTCTTGTGCCAGTATTCTGGCCATGGTTGGATTCGTTAGCGCGCAAAATAGTACTGCGCCTATCGCTCCCCCGCAAGATTCGTATATTCCTGCCTTAATGTTGAAACTAGATTGGTCCAGCAAGTATGTCAGGAAAGGCAGAGTTTTTAATGACCAACCAGTCGCTCTCGGAACGGTAGAATTGGAACTAGAGGGATTCTATGTCGGTGCTTGGGGCGTCTATGACCTTACCCACGCGCACGACCGCAATGATGGCTCAATTGGTGATGGTAATTATGGCAGGTACGGCTCCGAACGCAAATATCGCTTTGAAGAAGCTAATTACTACGCCGGCTATTATTACACTTTTGATGACGTCGCCGGTCTCGGTCCCCTGACCCTCGATGGCAGCTGGACCTACTTGTACTACCCGACCGCGCATAAACTGAACTCCAAAGAGGTCTCCTTGGCCATTTCTCTGGATGAAGTCTACAAAACTGAACGCCAAGGCGTAGCCGTCAAACTGACTAGCACCTACGACTATGACTTGGAAGAGACGTGGCTATGCTTGGGAAGTGCCTACACCTTGGCTCTCGACGAAGAGGCGAAATGGGAGTTGGTCCTGAACGCCGATTTGTATTGGGGTGACGCTGCAATGCTGCGTAATTATGTGGACTGGAATGGCGAGACAGAAGGCAATGCCTTCACTAATGCCGTCCTGGGCGCAACCCTGAATGTCAAAGTCACTGATAACTTCGTGATTTCACCATATATGAATCTCGCTTATGCTCTGGATGGACGCGTCCGCGATGCAATGCGTGCTGACAGCTATAACAACCGCGAGGCTTTCTGGGCTGGCATTAAAGCTAGCGTAGCTTTCTAAGTCACGGTTTCTGGATTGTTATAAGGGCGGCTTTTGCCTCTGCGAAAGCCGCCTTTTTTCTTAGAAAAAACCGGGCCTGGGACGATATTCTGGCAGACTAGTCCATAATTGGATGCGTACTGGTTTTGGGCCTCGGCCAAAATTTTTGGTTGTACCGACTTGAGGCGAATTTTTTGGGATGACACTAACTCCTGTCAACAATCTTCAGGATGGCACCCCCTACTGGCGGCGCAACCTAGCGATTATGTGGCTATCACAATTTTTGTCGCTATTGGGCTTCTCTCTGTCATTACCATTTGCGCCTTTTTTTATCCGCGCCTTATTGGGTGGCGATGCAGACGAAGGGCAAGTCAGGGCGTATGCCGCCCTCTCTGCCGCACTTTCCAATATCACATTCGCTGTAATGGCACCAATTTGGGGCGTGCTGGCGGATAAATACGGCCGCAAGCCGATGGTACTGCGAGCAAATTTTGCCGGTGCAGTTATTGTCGCTTTGATGGGCTTGAGCCCGAATGTATTCTCTTTTTTGTTTCTCCGGGCGCTACAAGGGATGTTCACCGGCACGATGTCGGCCTCAATGACGCTAGTCGTCAGCTGTGCTCCCAGCAACCGACAGGGTTATGCTTTGGGAGTCTTAAGTACATCGGTATTTTCCGGTGATATGACCGGGCTGTTTATCGGTGGACTGTTGGCCAATACTTTTGGCTTCCGGCCATCTTTCTTTTTTGCCGGCATTATACTGGGACTTTCAGGATTGCTGGTGCTCTGGCTGGCAAAAGAAAATTTTATTCGCCCCATTCCAGTCAAACGCACACTGATCCAGCCAAGGTTTTCGGTCAATTGGCAAGAATGGCGATGGCTGCTCAAGCCCGCGATACCACTGTTTATACTATTTACTTTTTCTACTATCGCGCGCTATTTAGACAATACTCAATTCGCACTCTTTGTTGAAAATATGAATGGCGGCAAAGATGTCCCTGGTGCTGCCAAGCTTACGAGTTGGGTCCTGTGTATGGGCAGCATCGGCGCAATGCTCTCCGGGCTGGTGCTGGGACGTTTTATCGATAATCATCCCAAAGCAGTCGCTAAATTCAGCAGCCTGGGAGCGGCCGCATTTATGGGTATGATGGCCATCTTGCCATTTTTGGCGATGGCACTGCCCCGGATTTCGTTCTTGGGCCAGAGCACGACCTATGCTGTGCTCTGCCTATTGCCACTGCGCTTCCTGATGATTTTCTGCTCCGCAGGCTTGGAGCCCGTCTGGAATGCTTGGCTATCGAAGATAACTCATCCGGACCGCAAGGGCATTATGTTCGGCTTCGCCTCAACTGCCCGCTCCTTCGGCTGTGTCTTGGCGCATCTTTCAGCTGGGGGGCTGGCTTTTTTCTTTGGTGTACGCAGCATCTTCTTTGTCGGGCCGCTATTATTCCTGCTGCTGATTCCATTGCTAAATCACTATGAGAAAGAAATTTCGGCCCAAATTGCCAATCTTAGCAGCAAGCTAGGCAATAAGCCCAAAGACTATAACAATCCGCGGGGGCATTCCGCCCGCTGAAGATGTTTGCCGCGATGCACGACCTGATAATTATACCAAGTTCTGCCATTATTCGGGCCAGTAGCTTACTTGCTGTTATTCAACAATGTATTGCAGTTGAACACTTTTTCCATCAGGGTATGTTCATTGTAATAATAGTGATTGCTGGCTTCAAAGCCCAGGCGTGAGTCAATCCTGCAGAGCGCAAGCAGCTCTAAAGCCAGTTCTTTTTCTGCCCGGACAGCACTCAACATACCTTCCTGATCACCACTATCACGGCACTGCACAAACACAATTTGCCAATAACTACTGCTGAAATGGCAGTATGCAGCTTCAGAGACCTGCAAGAGATCCTGATAATGGCATTGCCCCAGCGGTGAGATGTTTTTGCCGGCTGCCCGTAACAGTACCAGGCCCTGTTCCCAGATTTGCACCATCTCCAAGAAGGTTTGACGAAATTTATCCCCGGGATAGATGCCCCGCCAGGCCCACAAATCATCATAGGGGAAGCCCACCATAGTGGCCGAATAGCCCGTCGGCGCGGCAAAAAGAGTATTCACCGGACCGTAATTTTGTGGGCCAGTGTACAATAAGTGGGTGGAATTGAGAGGCAGCAACCTGAAAGCACGGTCGAAATATGCACACGCTCGCAGAATTTCCGGCGCCGCAGTTGAGAAATATTCTTCGAACAGTGCTTCTTTGCGTTTACTTAGTAAGGGTAAATTCCCGCCGGGATAGCCACCCAGAGTCCAACTGACCATAAAATCCTTGATGCCTAAAGCGCGCAAGTTATCGAGGTGCTCTTCGACCAGCCCCGGAACCGGGATGTAGGGGACAGCAGAATTCTCCCAGGAGTTATTCACTTGCACCTTAGCAATGACCGGCAGGCCAGCACGGCGGGCGCAGGCAGACAAGCGGCGGAATACCGGACCGGGGCCGGGCTTGGAAATCGAATAATCGCTGATCTGTCCTTTGTAGCCACCACAACAGTCTGTCGCCAAAGACGTCTCACTGACCAGCATCAACTTCACGCCCGGCGGCAACAAAGAGACCACCTGCTCATCCCAGGCTGGATTCCAAGCCCAGTTCCAGGCGATGACCTCCGCCTCGGGCTTGGCTTGGTGAGCGCCTTCAGCCAACGCGCAGATCACCCCAGCGACGATTTCAGCCGGGGACTTGCCGGCACAATGCGGGCAAAAGGGAGGATTCTCGGGCGTTTTTTTCGACCAGCAGTTGGTCAGATTTTCTGACATCGTAATGCAAAACAAGCCGCCTAAATCCGGCACTTGCTGGAAAAGCTCTTGTACGCCTTGGCTGAGCAGCGGTAGCACTTCCGGGTTGCTGGTACACAAGGCGTAAATATCGCTATTAACCGCCTTAGTTCCCCGCCAAGTCGGATGCAGCTGAAAAAACTCCTCCGGCATTGCCCGTGGCTCATTGATGTATAAAATCAGTTTTAAGCCAAATTTGGCCATCCGCCTCGTCAACCGGCGTAGATTCTCCAAGCGCTTCTCATATCCTAGCGAATACTGGCTGTCGCCAAACCACGGCACCAGAGAATACAGCACTGCCTGCAACCAAATCGCATTCACGCCAGAGGCGGCATAGTCTGCCAGGACCTGCTCCGGGTAAGCATCCAAGGCATCATCCAGCAATGGGTCGCCATACACGGCTGCATAAGAATAGATCATCCGCAGGCCATCTGCGGCGGCAACTGTTGGCGTGCTCCCAGACAGAGATTTATCCAGGAATGCGAATGGCTTTTCGGTCCTCCTCGGCAGACTGGTAGAAATTTCCTGCTGCCATTGGCGCAGTTGCTTTGTCGCCTGTGTCTGCTCGGGTGTCAATGGCGCATACCGTGCTGCAGCCACCTCCGGCTTGAAATCCCCGAGTTTATGCCAGAGGAAATCGTCTTCGCGCAAAATATAAGCCAACTTCTCTGCAGACCAAGCTAGCATTTGCAACAGCTGGGCATAAGTCAGCAGATGCCAATTTTGTCGGATAATGGTCTGATATCCGCGCTGCAGCCAGAGTTCACAGAGAGAATCATCGGGTTGCAGGCCTAAATCTGCCCCAGCCTGCAGGATTTCTCCTGTCGAGCACTGTAAGGCTGCGGCTAAATGCTCGCAGGGGACAATGCCCCAGTTACGCCACAGGATGGCCTGCCACAAGGTGGGAAAATGACCATAAGACAGAGCGGGCTTGCTTTTGCCAGTCGGTAATGCGCTGATTTCCATAATGATGTCAGATAATAATAGGTTAGGATTAGTAATTCGCCGCCAATTGTGCGGCCGTCAGACAGACACCGCCCTTTTGCAATAAACCGGCCACTAGGCGGTCGAACTCACGCACCGCCACCGGACCGCAATTTTTAGTAATAAACGCCTTCGGGGTCACTTCAGCTTCACCAAAATCAAGAGCCCCCTGTGGCATCTCGTGAAATTCCCAAGGGTGGATATAAAAGCAGAGAACAGGACGGGTATTGCGGGCCTCCACATAATCCAAGAAACCAGCGACTTTTTTCAGCAAGTATTCGCTGCCTTCGGTGCGGAACAGCGGCCATTGATCGCGGTCGCGGTTCCAAGGGTCGTGACTCTCCATCTGTAAATCGCAGAAATTCGGAATTTCGACGATCCGCATCTCGCCCTCGCGGGTCCAATCCGTTTTGCTGGGATGATAGGGTCGGAACATTGTTCGATAAAAGAACAGCGGCAGTGATGCATCGGCCAAATAGCCGAGTTCTTCGAGGACATTAACCACCTTGGTGCTGCCCCAGAGGCGGGGACAGCGGAAGCTACGCGGCACTTGACCGGAAACTTCTGCGACTATCCTGGTCGCTTCACGAATGCGTCCTTCTACTTCAAACGAACAGACTGGCCAATTGTTAGGCAATGGGAACAACGGGTCTCCCAGAGTCTCGTGCAGCAATGAATGGCAACCGATTTCGTGTCCGGCCGCTTGCACAGTCTGTAGTACTTCAGGGTTATTGCTGGCAGCGTGACCAGTCCAGAAGAATGTCGCCGGGGCATCATATTTAGCCAGTACTTGCAACAGCTCACCGGTGCCCTTCTGAACGCCTTCATAGCGGTCGGTATAGCTGCCGATATCGGTCTCCATATCAACCCCAAAAACGATATCGAAACGCTCTTTGAGCATCCTCAGCCTCCTTATAAATCCAAGTTCGAATGCAATGCTTCCATCTTGGGGCTGAAGGGCACGGCGCCTTTCTCGGTAATACGGAAGCCAGTCTCAATCCGGGCGCCATTGAATTGTGGATGTCCGAAGAAACTGACATCTACGCAGACCGCCATCCCTGGGCGCAGGACCTCGTCGCTACTTGGGCCGAAGAATGGCGCCTCTGCTTCCAGCAGACCGATAGTGTGCACAAATGGGCAGACTAAATACCGGCTCAGGTCCAGCTTGTCGAAATATGCCCGGGCCGGCGCATCAATCTCTCGGCCAGATTTGCCCGGCACGAGCATCTGCCGGGTCAGCACAAATGCCTCCCGCAGATATTTCTGGCATTCTTTTTGGGCGGCGGTATATTCTCCGCTGACTGGCAACTGGTCGCCAAAGACACCGGCATAGCCATTCACCTTCGGGGCCAAGCCGAGCATCACCGTTTCGCCCGGCAGCAACTTCTTACTGCTGGCAGTCGGCACTACGGCATTGGAACGCGTACCACTGCCGACGATGGCGGAAAAGCCGAAGCCACTGGCACCGCGGCTACGGGCGGCATATTCGCCGGCGGCCGCAACCGCAATCTCGCTCACGCCAGGGGCGATGGCGTTCTTCATTGCCTCATAGCAACAATCTGCCAGAGTAAATGCGGCCTGAATCTGCTCGAGTTCCCATTCGGATTTCTGCACCCGCAGTTGCAGGAATTCGTTTGTGATGTCACAAATTTCCACCCCGGTGAAGCCTTGGACGATGCCGCTATAGCAGCCTTGCGGCATACGTTCGCCGCCGACCAGGCCGATGCGCTTTACCGTTCCCAAGCTAGCTTGCAATTCGGCAAAAAGATGTGGGAAGTCGATAATGTTCGCCGCGGGATACTCCTCATCCGGGACCATAAACACCGGGAAATTGCGGGTCTCAGTAATGGCGCTGTCCTGCTTGGCAAATGGCTCGCTCTCCGGGCCACCTAATAACAACGGCGCTCCGACTCGCGGCACTAGCACTGCGCCAGACTCGAATTGCGGGCACCAGCCGGTCAGATACCAGCCATTGCCGATATTGAACTCATCATAATAAATCAGGGCCAGATCTAGCGCCTTCTGCTCTAGTATCTGCCGCACTGCCGCTAAGCGCAAAGAACTCTCTGAAGATGCAAGGTAGCCCATTTTTTCTCCTCGTTGCTCTTTTACTTCTAATCCAAAACTTGGATTATTCAGAAATCCGACTTGGCAAGTGCCTGATCCAGCCGGCAGTTCTGGCTGACTCAGTGTCTAAAGCCAGATTATACAATTCAAGCTCCGTGACCTCATATCGAGGTCGGCGGCTTAAAGCTCGGCATAATAGAAGCGCGAGTGACTGCTGCCATACATCTGTTTGAAAGTCACTGCTTCGACGTGATAATCAGCCCACAGCATATTGGCACTTTCACCAGGATGGCGAAAAGACATATTTTGGGTTGAGATATCTTTGCCAGTATTCATCGGATATTGATTGGCCCCGGAAAAAGTACTGCTCCCCAATCCCATAGCATCGCCAGCATAAATATAATTGCTCGGCCCCCAATGTTTGCGCGCAGCAATAGTCCCACGGTATTTAAGCAACGAAGGACGCCATAGCCAATGGTAATTCATACTAGTGAAAAAATAATAATTTGTATAATAGCTGTTGTTAGTGTTACGGTTGTCCATAGGGCGGACTGTATCGGTCGGACAATGCATAATCGGCGGGGCATAAACCGGGTATCGCTGACGCGTTTCATCCTCATAGCGGGCAATATGCATCCCCAAGTAAGTCTCCCGCATATAACTCCACGATAAAAAATTGCAGCAATTAAAGCCGTCTTCATCATTCTCGTACATCGCCGCGCCCATACCGGCTTGCTTGAGCTGATTCAAGCATTGGGTGGCTTGCGCTTTTGCCCGGGCCTTGTTCAGAGCCGGCAACAGCATCGACGCCAGAACGGCGATAATCGCAATTACGACTAACAACTCTATCAAAGTAAAGCCTCGCGTACGCATAATTATTTGGTCACGTCCTGAAGTTGGGACCTAGGGAAGAAGCTTGTCTTTCC
>CAZUCG010000108.1:0-7687 GCA_964619145.1 uncultured Lentisphaeraceae bacterium
AAATACACAAATTTTATTCGCCTCTTGGCATTGAGTTTTTGTGAACGAGCCATACTTGTTCCTCCTTAATTACGTTTTTTTAGCTGATAACAATTTCAGAACCCGGAAGAACTCGGTCTCACTCCAAGCCTGCGCACAACAGCCTCGCGGCAGGTGCGGGGCGTTACCCGAGTAGATTTCCGGCAAGTGCCCCAGGCAACCCTGAGTTAGATTAAGTGCAGCCGCATTGAGCAATGCCAAGGCCGCAGAGTGGGAAGATTTCCCGTAGGTCAGATGCAAGGCCTCACTAAAGCTGGGCATCAGCCAAGCCCAAGCCGTGCCATTATGATAGGCCGGCTTACGGCGCGTGTCTTCATCACCGCGGTATTCACCCCAGTAGGGCGAGAGCGGGTCATTCAGCAGTCGTTCCTGCTGATACACCGGCAATGGGTAGGTAACTTTCTGATCTGCCAAACTACGAATTCCACCAGGGACCAGCAATTTCTGGCAAGCCTGCAAGATCTGCTCTCGCAGTTCGTGCTCCTGCACTATACCCAAGGTTATGGCCAAAAGTTGGTTTGGCCGACAGGCGTCATCAGGTTGTGCCTGCCGCGCGGAAATGCCGGCCGCTGTATGCAGGCAATCGACAATTCCCACACCAGGCACAGCCGGAAACAGACTCAGGAAGCTCTCCCTGGCCGAGGCCGCCAATGCCTGCCAGCGTTTTTCACTCGATACCGTACTTAGAAATTCCAAAGCCGCAATCCAGAGTGCCTGAATTTCCACCGGGTATCCCTCACGAGGTGTCGCAGCCGGATAATTTGTATCCATCCAAGTAAAATGCGCGGGACTGAAGACCAATGCTGTTTCGGAGCAGACTTTGATACCATTGGCAGTGCCTTGCAGATAATTATCAGCAATAGATATCAGGATTTGCAACAGTGAACGATTTCCGCAGGGCAGTGTCAGGATATCCTCACTGCCGGTAATTTGAACATAGTCCCGGACAGTGATAAACAGCCACAGTGGTGCATCGCTGGTATCGGCATTAGCTGGCTGCTTGCCACGAATCATATTCGGCAACATACCGCCATTTTCGAAACTGGCGAATTGTCGGATAATATCGCTACAATCTTCGTGCAAACCAGCCGCCAGCAATCCTCGCAGGCTGATCAAAGTATCCCTTCCCCAATCAAGAAACCAGGGATAGCCGGCAATAATCGACAGCGAATCATTGCGACGAACAATAAAACTGCGCAACGACTCCCGTAATATTTCCAGCAACGGCCTTGGCTCTACAGATGGAACAACGCTCTCGACTAACTGCGGGGCGTTGGATTGACCTGCAATTTCGGCCACTGCCTGCAAAGATACCGTCGCCCCCGGAGCCAATTCGCAACGGAAATAGCCAGGACTGAATAAGTCGGCACGGTCATCCAATCCGCGAGCATTCTCTAAAGGATGTAGGACCTGGTAATGCCATTCTGGGCTGGGAAAGTACCGACCGTGCGAGCATTCCAAGCTCAGCCGGCTCCCCCCTTCAGTGGTGAAGGTAAAGCCGCGTTGGCGATTCTTCAATGCGGCTGGGAATCTACGCTCCGCGCCTTTGAATGCCTTGGTGTTGCTGTGCTGGCTGCGGTCATCGATATCGGGCCGGATAATCAGTGATATCGGGCTGGATGGTTGCTGCACCGCCTCGCCATCCGCTCGCTCGACTTCGCTGCTGAAAAACAATTGCAAGGAGTTGCCTACAGCGGCGAGGCGCGAGGTAACAGTCATCTCTAGGCATTGCCCCAGTCCGGCAGGGACACTAAAACGCCAGCGCAGACTTTGAGAATCTAGAACGGCGAATTCTTTTTGGCAAGCGAGGTTAAGTTCGCGGGAATAATCGCGGCATACCACCCAAGCTCGGCAGCGGTTCAGCAATACCGTACGATCGACTGGCACCTCCGGGTCTAGATTAGCGGCCAGCAGGGCATCGTATTGACTGTGCAACATCCCCCAAATTGCTCGGGCCAAGGTATAACTGCCCAGGTCTGTCGTTGCTAAGCCACAATGTTCGGGCAGTAACTGCTCCGCTGTTAATTGGAGCAACTGGCTAGCGGCCTTCACTGGCAACAATGCCAGTTTAGCATTATGGCGAATTGCCTTACCGGCTTCAAAAAGGCTAACCTGTAAATCCAATATCTGCATCTGGCCATTTGCCGGCAACGGTTGGAACAAGGCAAAAAAACGTCCATCTGAACGTGGTACTGCCTGCACTGTTTGCAAGCATTTTTTACCTTGTCGGAGATGAGCCAGGAATGGCGCGTTGGCACAGAGCAAAACAAAATGCCTGGCCGGCAAAGGCACGATGCGATACTCATCTTGACCGGGTTGCCATTCCAGCAACGGCAGATAATCCTTTGGGGTATATAGCGAGCGTAAGAATGCCCGTGGATTCTGATAGAGCAACTCGGTCATTTGGGCCAATTGCGGTTCTTGACATTCCACCACGCCCTGAACACTGGCGATCGAGTCCATCACCAAGTCCCGCAGCACTTGCCATTGATTGGCATCAACAGGGATTAGCGCCTCAGTTGGCGGCAGTTGTCTGACTAGGCAGTAGCAAGACAAGGGCGGCAATTCTACACCTATGCGAGTGAGGTTACGCTGCAGCGGCAGCGATTCTTTGCTCAGCAAATCAATTAGAGCATCTGTTCCTACCGCCGCAAACTCCAAATCACTCCATTCCACAAAAATACTGTCCTTCTCGTCTGGATTACATAATACCAGCACATCATCAACTGAATTGCCTGTTTCTCGTAACAATGTTACCGCATTACCGGAACGACTGGCCAGTGGGCGCAATTTGGCTTTGGCCGAAAATGCCGGATGTGTCTGCAATAATTCTAGCAGCAGTTTGAGACAATCAACCAAGTTATCGTCATTGCCCCAATTCAGTGACCCAGCGCCGTGGACATTTATTTTTTCTGTCGCCAGCCATTCCACGCCATTGGCTATGCCGAAACCGCCTGCTGGTGCTAACAGCGCGGAAAGCGTGACTCGAAACTCTGCCCATTGGCGCGACTGGGCCGCCAGGCGGTTATTGTCGTGGGTCTCAGCAAAATGCACCAACAAGCCATATTGTGGCGAAAAAGTGCAGAAGAAATCCAGGAAACGCCGTATCTCTTCTGCGCTAAAATGCTGAAATAACTCAGAGTAGGCCCAGTTCAAGTTACTACTGCTCAAGAGATCGCTTGTATCCTCGATCTTGCCGCCCAGGCCTTCCAAAAAGAAAATAGTGTCGGGGTATTCTTGGCGGACTTTGGCGATGATGTAATTCCAGACCTCTGCAGGAATCATATAGCCGGCATCGCAACGAAAACCATCAACACCGACTCGACACCAATGCAAAAAAACATCAGCCATCCGGAGCCACAGTTGCCGGTTCTGGAAATCCATCTTACAGAGGTCTTCCCAGACGACTCCCCAAGCGCCGGGGCTAGCAAACGTGCCGTCTGGATTACGAATAAACCATTCTGGATTATGCACTTGAAACACTGACCCCCAGCCTGTATGGTCGGCTGGGACATCCAAGAACAATAGGCCGTTTCGGGCGTGCACCTCATCAACGAGTTGGGCAAATTGTTCCAAAGGTGTTGAGGTCCGGTCAAAGACTGCCAAGGCCGGGTCAACGGTAAAGAAATCCAAGGGCGCGAATGGGCTGCCGTAGCGCCCCATCCTAGCAAAAGTGGTTGGGACAGGATGCACCGGCAGGAGTTGGATAATACGGAATCCCAGCTCAAGCATAATAAAATCTAACTCAGCAATCAAGTCCTGAAACGTCCCGGAAGGTGGGATCACGGTATAGCCGGCGTCATCCAAAGTCTTCACTGCTTCCTGCAGCGGTGTCTGACGCTGCCACTCACCAGCTTTATTCGGACCGAATTGGCGGATAAAGGCATTATAAATCGTATTCGCACAGATGGTCTTGGCCGGTGCGACTTTCACTGAGGCGTTCTCACCGCGGGGCCAATAGGCAATATTAGTACTGGCGTCAACAAAAAATGCCTTGAACTCAAAATATCCGACTTCGTGCATTGGTAAAGTCAACTGAAAATGAGTGCCATCGACTTGCTGCATCGGCAAGTCCTGCCAGTCACGACCTTGGACCGGCTTGCCATCTTCAACCAGAGAAATTATTTCCTGCAGCCGGATGGCGTTATTGCCAAGATTGGTACGCAGATATGCCTGGCCAGGATGGACAGCGTCCAGTTCCAGAGTCACCTGCATTAAATCACCAGAGTGGTAAAAGGTTTTGCTGAAAGTAGCTGGTGTTTGAATTATGTTCATAAGGTATTCACCAATCGGACAAAATTTTACCGCCATTATCTACCTGCGACAGCCCTGCCGAAGATCAATTTCAGCAAGTGCCGCACAATCGATACGTCAACGCCAAGCAGAAGTGCTAAACACTGCCAAATGCAGGCAAAATTACAATGTCAAAATAGCCAGTCGGGACTCATAATCAAGACTGCAAGTATAATGTACTACTTGCAAACATAATGTGCCACTTGAAAGCATTAGCTAATGCCAAAAAACATTATTTATCTGCCGAGTCAAATCTTATGCTGATCATACTATAATGCCTAAACTCCTGAAGACAAAAAAATAAAAGTAACAAGAAAGGACAGAAAAGAACAAAGTGACTCATTTGTAAGAACTTAGCTTGACAAAACTATTTTTTTAGATTATTTTCAGGGCAGTCCGAGGAGCTGTTTCCCGGGCCATAAAAATCTTCAACCAAGGAGCATTATTATGATTAGCCGCAGTGTCTTTAGCCGCCTTTTCAACCCTCGCTGTTATTCCCTGCTTGGCAAGGTGATTTTGCTATTATTCTATGCAGGCCTGCCCAGGCTTTTAGGTGAGGAGGTATTTTTCTCTGGGCTTAAGATTCGCCTTTCACCACTATATAACACCGGCTTATCCGTGCGCCTGCGTGGCAGTTCTTATGCCGCGCTATTGGCGAGGAACAAACTTGCTTTTACGACTGTTCTGACTTTGCCGGAGGTGCAGTATGGTTATGCTGACCGTGAATTCTTGGATGGCTATGTCCGTCAAGATCCGGGCACTGGCAATCCCGCCAGCCTAGTGCCTGACAGCACCTGGTTCTGGGGCTATGATGATACCAGTCAATACGACCCACTTGAACAGACTTTGTCTTTTCGACGCTTGAGTTGGGGACAACAACAAGAGTCAGCGATTATTCGCCATTCTTACCCTGAGCGTTCAAATGAACGCAGTAGTTCTGCCATCGGCTTAGAAATATCTGCCGATTACCCATTGCTAAACAGTAATTTTTGCCAGTTAGGCCTACAAGTCGGATGGCTATTTATTCCTGGCTGGGACTGGCAACAGCAGCAGTGCAGCTATGACGAGTCATTAACCATCAGCAACCGCCAGCTGGAAATCTTAGAGACATACCAATATGACGTCGAGGGCATAAGCATCCCACCTGCCGGTCATCCTGGCACGTATCTCGGGCCATTTGACACGCCACCGCTAGTTCCCAGCACGATTATCCCCAATCGCCCCAGTACTATCCAACAGACGCCAAACGGCAACTCCAGTGTGGTTGACAGCAATACTTCCCATTACCGCAATCAGGTAAAATACAAATTCAGCTGTGACTCCCACGAACTCCGCCTCGGCCCAATCCTGCGACGCCAGCTGTTCGGCGAGCAGCTGGCCTTGACTCTGGTGCCGGCTGCCAGCCTTGCGCTCTTGTCAGTTGATGGCAAACGTCAGGAGACATTACTGCAAGACGGTCGCACAGCAATTGCATCCTGGCGTGACCATAACCATCGCCACGAATTTCTCGCCGGCTTGGCAGTCTCTTGCCAGTTGGAATACCAATGCTCGAGTGGCTGGTTCTTGGGTGCTGGCCTGGCTTATTACTGGTATCCACAGGAACCTAGTATCAGCCTGGGCCCCGGCAAAATATCACTGCGAGCCAACAAGTTTACACTGGCCGCCACCTTGGGATACAAGTTTTAGCTGCATTTTCGCTATTTGACGGCAATTACTGTCAGAAATAGCCGTAATGCCAGCAAGCGCGCTGGCATAGCTGACCGACAAAACAGAAAACACAATCTAAAGTGAATGAAAAATTACCGACCGAGAGGAGGCTTTGATTATGACTACCAGTACTTTTTTCGTGACTGAAACACGCTTGCCACAAAATATCTTCTGTCAGAAAAATTTTTTTCTCAATCAGACTCTGCTGCCACTATCTTTTTTCTTAGCTTTACTGTTGAGCTCTTTGAGTCAAAGCAGCTGGGGGCATCTTGACACTAACGATTTTCAGGAAATGCAGGCCGGATATTGGCAGCGCGGTCTAACCAGAGCTGGCACATATACTCCGCCGACCCAAGATGATGTGACCTTTATACAAAGTTCAATAGGAGTCAACCAAAAGCACTATTCCAGTGATGGGCCGATAAATATCCCCATTATCATCAATCGCTATTTTGGCGATGCGGAAGAGCGGGCACGGCAAATCGCCACCGGTGGGATTCCCCGCACTCTTAAATTGATAATGCCCGCCTGGGACGTCGACAGCAACACTAAATCGAAACACCAGCCGGAATGCGACCAAGTTTACTTCAATGATAAGTTCATCGGAACACTTCAGGGCACTAATAATACTTGGAAAATCAATATCTTCAGCGTCTCCATTGAAGACGTGCACTTTCCGGAGACTCCTGGCAGCACCGCCGCGACCTGGGTCCGCATAGATGTAGATGTCAATAATCCTGTGGACATCTGGCTGACTAGCATCAATTGGGTGGCGTTGATGATTCCCGCGCCGCGACCGATTATGCTGGTCCACGGTTGGTTGTCCAACAGCGATACTTGGCGAAATATGCAGCAGACCATCAAAAAGGCTGTCGGCGTACCAACAGTGGCTATTGACTTAGACCCACTCGGCTCACTTTTTCACAATGCCTATATGCTGCAGTATGAATTAGAAGAATGGCGCCAAGCTTACGCCGTACAGGAGTTCAATATTATGGCCCACAGTAAAGGCGGTCTCGATTCTCGCTGCTACACCAACTCCAACACCCATCCGACTTACGCCCACGATGTCCATCGGGTGTTGCAAATCGCCACACCTAATGCCGGCAGTCAGATGGCCGATCTTCTCTATGACTACCATCACCTGACCTTGGGACAACAGCTATTCCTGACGATGTTCATCAGTATGAATGAGTTGATCAAAATTGGCACCTGGCATATCACAACCGAGTTCACCAAGGAGTTCAATTACCGTTGCGCTTTCGGGAGGTCGCGTGCGCCATTATCAGTCGTTGCCGGTCGGGTGCCAAATCGACCGTTCTGGTTGTTTAATTTTCCTTTTCTCGATATTGCTGAATTCGCTTATAACCATAACGACAATTCTTTTGATCCTACCCGTTGGGGTGATGGCGTGGTCTCAGTCGCCAGTGCACACAAAGTCGCCACTGCGAGAAGCGCCTCGCCATTACGAGGTGCCAACTGTGATCACCTCGATATGATTAATGCCCAGTCTTCCAAGGTGGTTAAAATCTACCACGATGATTTGATAGAACAAAAGAAACCCACCTACCAACCAGAAAACTATCACCAGCCCATCGATTACCGCGGCGCAGCAGCGACTGACTTTGATCGGCAGGAGGGAATTTTA
>CAZUCG010000109.1:0-7614 GCA_964619145.1 uncultured Lentisphaeraceae bacterium
GAGCGCTGCGTTCGGGACGCAGAGGTCGGAGGTTCAAATCCTCTCGCCCCGACCAAATTTTCAGTTATTTATTCGGTAAAGTCGCGGGTGGTTATTTTTCGGGGCGTCGCATTTGTTTTGTCTGCTAATATTGGCACAATGCAAAGGACGCATCAATGGGCATTCAGATATTGACAGCGGGAAAATCCTCTGGGCGGTGGGTTTTTTTCTTCGTGATCTTATTCTTCTGCAATGGCATTGCCCTGGCTATCGATGAATTCGAGCTGGATTTGACGTTCTTGCAGGAACTCAGCCGCATCGAGTTTAATGACTATGCCGAAATACAGCTCGGCCAGATGCAGAAAAAATATCCCGATCAGAAAGACCTGATTAATTTAGAGAAAGCCCGCATTTTTTATACCGCCGGGCGCAGCAAAGACGCGGATGCCGCGTTGAGTGCGATTCCCAAGGATTCGGCGTTGGCCAACGATGTGCTGCTGTTGAAGGCGCAGGTCTCCGCGGCTCGCAAGAAGTGGCCCGAGGCGGGAAAATTCTACCAAGAATATTTTAGCAAGAATCAGAAACCCGTTTCCAACAAGAAATCCGATGCTAATAATTTCAAGCAGGCGGTGATGATCTACAATTATGTCCTGAAGTCTATGAATAAGCCTAAGGAAGCGGCCCAGATTCTGGAACTGCTGGCTAATGTCAAAGGCGCAGTCGATGAACGACAAATGGATTTCCTGAAATTGCAGACTGCGATTGATAACGAGGAATACAAGTTGCTTTCTAGCGGGAAGATAGATGACAAAGCTCTGGCGGTCGCCATCAATGGCTTGGAGGAATTGCAATTTATCCGTGATGGCGTGGCTGCTGCTGGTGCGGTGCAATTGGCCCGGGCCTACATCATCCGAGGTCGCGGTAAGCTCCTGCCGCTGTTGCAGAACGAAAAAGCTAAGGCCGTAGAAATTGCCAAAATCGATGACTTCGCCAACGCAGTCAAGGCTATCGATATGATCACCCCGCGCCTGGAGGAGCTAGCCAAGATGCAGGGCCTGGAGAATTCCTCCAAGTCACCGCTGGTCGAAGCGATGTTTTATAAGGCCATCGCTTTCGCCAGCCACGCCGCCACCACTTACGCTAAGGGTGAAACCGACAAAGCTAAGCTGCAAATCCGCGGGGCGGCCAAATATCTGGAAAAGATGCTGGAAGAATATCCCGATAGCGCGTTCCAAAACAAGGCCTTGACCGAACACGACGCCTGTAGTAAATTCTCGGAAGTGAAATTTGGGGAGAAATTGGAACTCAAGCAAGGCGGTGGCGCGGCAATTATCTCCGCGAACTTAGAGAAGGCAGATGCATTCCTGCAACAGAAAAATTACCAGAGTGCCTTCGCACCCTGCTTGGAGGCATTGCGGGTTGGTCGGACCAGCAAGCGCGTGCCCGACGTAGGCCTGCGCCTCGTGATGTGCTTGGCCGAAATGGATGACCTGAATGGCGCAGATGCGTTGCTGGACTACTTGAGCGCAGTGGCACCACGGGCCGAGGGCACCGCCGATGCCGCCTTGCGCTTCGGCGTGATGCTTTGGACGAAGGGCCAGAAAGAAAAGAAGTTCTCCTTGAAAAGCGAATACGAGCAGCGCGCCATCTCGGCTTTCGATAAGTTCGTCGATGCCGCGCCGGCTCATCCCAAGGCGTCTGAGATCGCCTTCACGGTGGCCGAGAATGCATTCTCACTAGCCAGCAAGCTCGCGGATGCCGCCAACAAAGAAAAGAGTGAGGCCGACAAAGCCAAAGCTCACGAGCAAGCCCGGGCGGCATTTCAAGCCGCGATTCCCAAATATCAGCGTATGGTTGATGTCTTTGCCACCTTCCCGACTGGTGTCCGTTCGCAATATAAGTTAGCCTGGTGTTATGACGCGGTTGGCGAAAGAGAAAAGGCCATCGAGTATTTCCTGGCTTATTTTGATACTGAGTCGAATTCGCGTTACGCCAATGACCGCTTGCAGGCTAAATTTCAAGGCGCCTATTTGTTGATTTACAGCGATCATCCACTCGATGCTGTGGCGCATTTCGTGCAACTCTTGCAAGTCTTGAGCAATAAGGAGAGCGGCTTTGATATCAATAGCGAAGTGGCCGTGAAATTGCGTGAGGACTGCACGTCGTTCTTGCCCTGGGCCAATGATCTAGGAGCAGAGAAATTTCGCCCGACGATGACTAACGCTAAGAACCGCCAGAAGGTCCTGCAGAACCGAATTAAGGCTTTTGCAGATACGATTGCTCAAGGCCAGGCCGAACTCGAGCAAGCCAAGGTCGGCTTGGCTATCCTCGTTGAGAATCTCGCTGCCTTGAAAAAATCTTATAGTGAGATGCTGCTCGATTTCTCGAGTCTGGCTACCCAGCAGATCGAGGCTATTTCGGAAGATATGTCGAAGATGAGCGAGGCGGAAAAGCAGGTCCATCGCCAGACCTTGCAAACCAGTATCCAGAAGCGCATCGTGGACTTGGAAACGCAGAAGAAGAACGAAATTATCGGCAATAACTTGACTCAGGAAAAACGCCGCGAGGAAGCCCTGCGGGAAAAGAGCAATGTCGAAAAGCGTATCGAGCGCTTGACCTCAGAAGCCAAGGAAATTCGCGAGCGCATTGGCGAGCTGAAAAAGAGCAGCCTTGATGCAGCCAATAAAGCCGCCGCCTTGCGTAAAGCTCGGGCTGATGCAGACAAGGCCTTGACGATCGCTGATGCCGACCGCCAAGCCGCAGAAGAGCAAAAGTCTCAGTTGGAAAGCCGTGTCGATGACGCCAAAGGCAGGGAGAAGGAAAATCTGCAGAATGAACTCGACAAGCTCGTCGAGGCCACTGCCAAGGTAAACGAGGTCTTTCAGGCCGCTTTTGTGCGCCAGAAAGAGGCCAGTAGCGAGCAAACGCAGACAGAAATCCGTAATAACGAGCGGGCAATAACTGAAATCGCTGAGGATGTCACCGCCGCCGAGGCTGAGGCACTGCGCAATCAGAACGAGATCGACCTGGCCAATGTCGACTTGAAAATTGCTGAGGCAGAAAGGCTCGCCGCCACAAAAATGCTCGCCTTGAACAAAGTCTATGGCGAAATTCTCGAGACTCCAGTGGCCCAACGGCAGCCTTTGCAAGACGCGCTGAACAAGGAAATTGAGAGCGCCAGCGCGGCCGAGGCGGCTAGGAAAGACTTATTGAGCGAGAAAATCGCTGTGCGTAACAAATATCTGGCCCTCCGGGCAGAGATTTGCCAACGTGGCATTGCGGAGACCAGTAAGGTCTTGGAGGAAGCAATTGCCGCCAACGAGCCGACCAAAAAAGAGTTCCAAGCTCTGAAAGCCAAGGCGATAGAAGGCTTTTCCAACTTCCTGAGCAGCTATCCAAAATCTACCCAAGCTCCGGAAAATATGTCCCGCCTTGGCTCCATCTATTTGTTCGATGTCGAGGACCCAGTCAAGGCCTCGGAAATCTTGCGTAAACTGGCTACTGACTTCCCCAAAGAGCCGGCGACTCAGAAGGCCTTGTTTATGCTTGGCCGGGCCCAAGCCGAGAACGGTAACTTGGCAGAGGCCGCGAAATCTTTCGCTAAATTGATGGCCAAGCCAGAGGAGATTGCCTTGGCGAACCTGTATTATGTTTCTGATATCTGCCTGAAGGCTAACTTGCCGGACCCGGCAGTTATTGCCAATCGCGAGATTTTGAAACGCGCGAATGACCCACAGCACCCGGATGCCTCGGCTATCACCCGTGGCCAGAAAGAACGCTCCAGCTTCGTGTTGGGACAAAGCCTGGCCAATAGCAAACGCTACGCCGAGGCTTGTAAAATCCTGGAAGAAATCCTGGCTGAGAATGAGCGCACGAATTTCTTCTTTGAGATCAAGTTTATCCTGGCGGAGGCGAAAGCCAATCTCAATCCACCCGACTGGGATGGCTTGGAGAAGGACCTGTATGACGTTATGATGTTCGCCTCTTCGCCGCTGATGCGCAATAAGGCTTCCTGTATGTACGCCGATGCAATTTTGAACAGCAATAACCAGAGCAAACGCAATGCTGCGCTTTCGAACTATCAGATTGTGCTCTTAGCCGACCCGAAAATGCCGGAAAATCGTGAATACATCGAACGGGCGTTGTTAGGAAGTGCTAAAATCCACGCCTTGGAGGGCGATCAGGAAAAAGTCAACGAGATGGTCAAGCGCTATAAGACCCTGTTTAGCGGCGGGAAATTCTTGTCGGAAATCAACCGTCTGGCAAACTGACGGCCTCGGTGTACTATGTGCTGAAACAATAGCAAAACATTAGATAATACAAAGGTGGAGGTAAATTAGTATGGCGACGCTTAAACGGTATATGCTTACTCTGTTGCTCTTGGTGGTTTCTGCTACCCCGTTGCTGGTTCAGGCACAGGGCAGGCAGGATTGTTATGTCATTACCAATGACGGCAGGAAAATCGCGGGCCGAGCTTTGAGCGCCGATGCCAACGGGAATCTGACCCTCGATGTCGATGGAAAATTGAAGATGCCTTTCAAAGCCGGACAGTACAAGATGGGATATGTGCAAAAACCCAAAGAAGTCGCCGCCCTAGAACAACTTTTTGCCGAAAAAAAATACGACCAGGTCATCAGCCAAGCAACAGCTGTGTTTGAGAAATATAAATTTTTAGGCTGGTGCAATGTCATTGCTTCGTTACAAGCCGATTCGTTCTTGGTCGATAATAAGATCGCGGAGGCCAAGAAGGTCCTGGTCGCCGCTTATCGCCTTTCTGGTGAGCAACGTGAGCTGCTGGAAGGCTCGATGGTAAAAATCTACATCGCAGAAAAAGATTATGACAAAGCTGAGAGTATCTTGAAGCGCCAGATGGTCAATGCTGATGAAGCCAAGGCCGCCCAGGCCTTCTGTTTGTTTGGTGAAATGGCCGAGGCCAAGGGTGATAAGAAACAGGCCATCCTAGAATACCTGAAAGTCTTGATGCTTTTCGAAAACAATAAAAAGGTCGAGGATGCCAGAAATTATGCCAAATCGAGGGCAACAAAATTGATGCGCGAATTGAATGACCCACGCGTCGATAAAATTGCCGCCTATCAATAACCATTTTTACGACTATTTTATCTGTGTGGCTAAATTAAGAGCTCAAGGAGAAAAAACCGATGAAATCATTGCTTGCGAAAATTGCCTGTCTGAGTGTTTTTGTTACCCAACTTGGAGTAATGGCCCAGGACGCTGCGGCTGATGTCGCGGCCGCAGGCGGAGAAGCCGCAGCTAGTTCAGGCGGCGGTATCTGGACAATCCTTTACGGCGGCAGTGTCATTAATCTAATTATTTGGATCAGTATCTTTGTGACCTCTTTTGCTATGCTGTGGTTCGTGATTGACAACTTTATGACCGTGCGGCGAGAAAAATTGATCCCCCCAGTGCTAGTCGATGGCGTCCGCCAGGCTTTGGCCAATGGCGACCTCGATAGCGCTGTCGCTACCTGCCAAGCTAATCCCGGCTCACTGTCTAATATCCTTAAAGAAGCGTTTGACAATATCTATGACGGCTACGAAGTGGTGCAGCAAGCCGTGTCGTCTTGCTCTGACCTGGAGACCGAAAAACTGATGCAGCGGGTCAGCTTGCTGAATATCTGTGGACAGATTGCCCCGATGCTGGGGCTGATGGGTACTGTGGTCGGTATGGTCCTCGCGTTTGCTGGCTTGGCCAGCGCCACCGGCGCCGCCAAAGCACGAGTCCTTGCTAACTCTATCTCTACAGCCTTGTGGACGACTTGCGTAGGCTTGCTGATTTCTGTGCCGGCACTGCTGTTTTATACTTATTTCCGCAACAAGGCGACGCGGCTGATTCTGGAGTCGGAAGCCACGGTTCTGGAATTGATCAAACCCTTGCGTAAAGCCGAAGTCGAAGAATAGTCATTTCCAAAAGCCTTGCCGTGCCTAACAATTTTTCGGCTATTTAGAAAAAGGTGCCTTTATGCGAAATCGTGGTAGTGAAGATCTCGAGACGCCAATCACCTCGATGATTGATATCGTCTTTCTTCTGATTATTTTCTTCGTGGTGACGGCCGCCGTCGATAAGGATATGGTCGATGAGAGCATCGTCCTGGCGGAGGCCAAGAAAGCCCCGGCTGTCGAGACCAGCGACCCCCGGATGGTCACTATTAATGTCAATCACCGCGGACAAGTCAATATCGCTTTACAGCCGGTTACCTTAAATCAGCTGGAGCAGATGCTGCTGGCTCTGAAAATTCAGGCCGGCGATTCTTTGCCGCTGTTGATCCGCTGTGATGGCAACACGAAATTCGATTATATCGATCGGGTAATGCAACGCGCCTCCAAAGTCGGCTTATATCGAGTCAGGATTGCTGCTATGGTCGAAGGCTGAGGCAGGAAATCGGGAGTAACCAATGCGGAAAAAATCAGCTGATAAGTTAGCAGTGCCGATGTCGTCGATGATTGACGTGGTTTTCTTGCTGCTTATTTATTTTATTGTCACCCAGAAGGAAGAGATTTCCGAGGCGCATCTGGCAGTTAACTTGCCAGCGCCTGGCAGTTCTAAGCCTAGCGAGACTAAACCACAACTGCTGGAAATTGAGGTCTACGACGGGCAGTATTCTTTGCGCGGAGTCAGTGTGTCCTTGGCGATACTCGAGACTACCCTGAATAACTTCCGGGACCCGGAGTTGACAGTGATCATCAAGGTCAGCATCAACGCCAAAGCCCAAGATTTAGTGCACGTGCTCGACCTGTGCCAAGGGGCTGGCCTGACCAAGATGAACGTGGTGACCTTGCGCTGAGCTTTTTCAGGCAGAAGAAATCTCAACAGGATGGCTAGCACTGCTATCGAGGTGGAAGATGGAAGAATATAACGACCAAGGTATGCCGCAGACTTTCGATGCCGAGGCTATTTTAGCAGAATACCAGCACCGGAAAATGCTCGAGAGTATGTTCGGTCCCATTATTTCCCTGGTGGTGCACGTGCTGCTGATGGGCTCAATAATACTATTCTATGAAGCCGAGGCCACTACGACTAGAGCATCAATCGAGCTCGAAATGAAAGAACTCGAAATTAAGGAGCTAGACCAGAAAGAGCTGGAGAAGCTCGAGGAACTGGAAGAAATCGCCGAGGAAGTCGTCCCCACCGTGGAACGGCCGGATATCGTTAGCGACGCACAAGTCACCGACGTGGCTTCGGTAGATGATTTCAGCGATAAGATGGCCTCAACCGATGATGCGATGAATTTTTCCGATGTGCTCGATATCCGAGCCAATGACTCGCCGTTGAAATTATCCTCGTTGTATGGGGGGCGTTCCAATGAAGGCCGGTCGCAGCAGCGCAAGAAATTTGGCGGCAATGACGCGACTGAGCGTGCGGTCGTCAAGGCTCTGCAATGGCTGAAGAAGACCCAGAATAGCGATGGCTCTTGGGCGCCTAGCTCCCGGCCCGCGATGGCAGGGCTGTGCTTGTTGGCATTTTTAGCGCACGGTGAGACACCGGCCAGCGATGAGTATGGCCAGACGGTGCAAAACGCTATGCAGTACTTGATCCGGCACATCGAAACGCTGCCAGAGACCACCGGCAGCAAGCCCAAGATTGAGCCGTACACCAATGGTATCGTCGCTTATGCCC
>CAZUCG010000110.1:0-7604 GCA_964619145.1 uncultured Lentisphaeraceae bacterium
ATTTCTTGGGGTATGTGCATTTAACTTTACAAATGTGCATTTATTTTTCAAGTGACTAAAGACGCGATGGACATTCAACTAACAAAAGACTACCGCTTGTAAGACAAAGGCAAGTGATTGTTATGCTGGTCGAAATTATCCTGCTTTCGTCAGAAAGAGATCACTTCTGCTAACAAGCCGATTAAAAAAGACCGTCAGCTGGAAAATTTTCAAATTTTCTTTTGCGGTTGTTTTTTAGTAAACTGAGAGTAAAGTAACTGGGTAGCCGTTTTGTTTAGGAGCTCAAATATAACAAGGAACACTATGCTGAAAGCTATTAGTTACTGGGCTATGCCCGGCGGTCTAGAAGGCACCTGCCCACTCGAACAAGCGCTCTCAAGGAGTCAAAAAGCAGGCTTTCCGGCCTTAGAATTATGTATTGGCCTCACTGGTATCTTGACTCCCGAGAGCAGTGAAAGCGACTGCCGAAAATACCGGGCCCAGATTTCCGCTAGCGGCATCCAGGTCGAGACCCTGGCCAGCGGTATGAGTTGGGCATTTTGTCCCACTGATAATGATGTTGGGATCAGGCGCAAAGCCATCGAATTGCATAAACAGGCCTTGCAACGCGCAGCCTGGTTGGGCTGCCAGGCAATGCTCTTCGTCCCGGGCGCAGTCATCATCCCTTGGGAAAAATCTTTTCAGCCGGTGCGCTATGACCGGGCCGTGAATTGGGCTCGGGAAGCCGTGCAGGAACTGGGCCAGACAGCAGCCGACTTGGGTGTGACCCTAGCTGTTGAGAATGTCTGGAATGGCCTGTTTTATTCGCCCTTGGAATTTCAAGTCTTTATCGACGAGATCAACAACCCCAGCGTGGGGGTCTATTTCGATGTCGGCAATGTCCTGAATCACCAGCAATGGCCACCGCATTGGATTGAATTACTGGGCAAGCGCATCAAACGTATCCATTGCAAAGAATTCAAACTGTCGGTGGGGACTCTAGATGGCTTTTGCGACTTGCTAGCAGGTGATATGCCCTGGCCGGAAATTATGGCAGCCTTGCGCGAAATCGGTTATGACAGCACCTTGACTGCCGAAATGATGCCGTATAGCGATGGCTTGTTGGAAAAAACCTCCCAAGCGATGGATAAGATCATAAAAATGTAAGGAACCAGAGCGATGGCAGCAATTAAAAAGAAGAGATTGTGGTTGAAGGTCATTATTGGATTGGTGATACTGCTGGCACTTGCAGTAATCGTGGCTTTGACTTTTATCGACAGCATCTTAAAAGGAGGCATTCAGACCATCGGCTCCACCGTCACCAAGTGCAACGTGAGCCTGGAAAATGTCAACTTGAGTTTACGGAAAGGTGAATTACTGATCGAAAACTTTGTCATTCGCAACCCCTCTGGCTACAAGACAGATAAAGCCATCAGCTTCGGCAAGATTTTCGTCTCTCTGGTCCCCTCCAGTTTGGCTGGCAGCCCCATTCAGATCAAACAAGTTGAGATCGTTGCTCCTGAACTGACGTATGAACTCGGGCTGGGGAACTCCAACCTGGGGACCATCTTGGCCAATATTAACAGTACATTTCCGCCCAAGGATGGCAAAAAAGAAGATAAAGCAAAAGAGGAAAAGCCGGGTAAGAAGGTCGAAATAGACTTAGTGGAAGTAAGAAACGGCAAAATTGCCTTCAGCGCCAAGCTACTTGCTGGCAAAGCACTGCCCCTCCCGTTGCCAAGTGTAGCCATCAAGGATATTGGCAAAGAAAAGAACAATGAAATTGGACTGGCGGAAGCCGCAGCAGTGATTTTACGAGAGATGCTAGTCGAAGCAGTAAAATCTGTCAGCAAAAAAGGCACAGCTATCCTTGGAGAGGCAAAAGATACTGCCGCAGCCGTGACTGAAAGCCTCAAAGGCAGCAGCGCAGCCGTGACAGAAAGCCTCAAAGGCAGTAGCGAGGCCGTGACTGAAAGTCTCAAAGACAGCAGCGAGGCCCTAAATGAAAGCGTCAAAGGTGTCAAAGACGCAGGTAAGAGCCTGCTAAATGTCTTTTCTGGTGCTATTAAAGAGCAGAAAGCCGAAAAAGAGCAAAAAGCTGAATAAGTTACAAGCAATAAATGGAGTATTATAGACAATGAGTGAAAAACTAAAAATCGGCTGGTCTTGCAAAGATGTCTCGACTACCCAACCGACGTGCATCCACGGACAATTTTACATCAGGATTTCTCAAGGCGTTCTGGACCCCATCACCGTCACAGCCCTAGTCATCGACAGCGGTGCTGAACACCTCGCGATGCTGTCTTGCGATGTAACCAACCTGGGTTGCAATATCCTGCAGAAAATTCGCCGCAAAATCCAGGCTCAAGTCCCAGAAGTAGATGCCTCCAAATTGATACTCAATGCCACTCACACGCATTGTACTGGCGATGTCAATGGCTCGGGGATGGCTCTTGCGGGCCAAGATTATCCCATTGATCCAGCCATCAAGATAATGCCATCGGAGGAGTACCAGGAGCTGTTTGCCACTGGCTGCGCGGCTGCGGTGGCTGAAGCCTGGGCCAGCCGCAAACCCGGCGGTATAGCTTGGGGCTACGGTTATGCCGTGGCCTCACACAGCCGCAAGACCTGGTATTTCGACGACTTGTCGAAACGTCCTGATTATAACAAAGCCAGTGGTATGGCGGTAAATGGACACGCCTGTATGTACGGTCAGACCAATGCTGATCAGTTCAGCCATTACGAAGCCGGGGCAGACCATTTTATCAATTTGCTGTACACCTTCGACGAGAACTCTGCTTTAACTGGCGCAGTCATCAACGTCCCCTGCCCTTCACAAAATTCCGAGAGTCTGTCTCAGCTGACGGCTGACTACTGGCACGATGTCCGGGTGATGTTGAAAGAGCAATTCGGTGACATTAATATCCTGCCACAATGCGCGCCAGCTGGCGATTTATCACCTCGTGTTTTGCACTACAAGGAGGCACAAGCGCGCCGTCAGCAGTTAAAATACGGCAAGACACCCGAGGCCTACCGAGAAGAATATTCCCGCAAAGATATTGCGGAACGCATCTGTACGGCTTTCAAAGAAGTGCTGTCCTGGGCTAAAAATGACATCCGCAGCAGCGTGAGAATCAAGAATTCCTGCGAACAAATCGACTTGTCATTGCGGCCAATCAGCGCGGCCGAATTTCAAAATGAGCAAGGGTTGTACCAAGAGATGCTCTCGCAGCCATTCGCAACTGAAGGTACAGCTATGGAACGCCTCTATGCCGACTCGACTCTGGCAGCCCGCCGGAATCGCTCTTTGGGCTTTATGAAACGCTATGAGCGCTGCCAACGCGGAGAGCGCTTTAAAATGGACTTACACGTGGTCGCCATTGACGACATCGCCTTCGTCACTAGCCCCTTTGAATTGTATATGGATTTTATGCACCGTATTCAGGCGCGCAGTCCATTTATGCAGACCTTCAATATCCAGCTAGCCGACAACGAACACGAAACCAGGAATGGTTATCTGGCCACCGAACGCGGTGTTGCTGGTGGTGGCTACAGCTCCTCGCGCTACTGCAACGTCGTCTCGCCTCAAGGCGGACAGGAGTTGGTGGAAGCGACCTTGACCCGCCTGAAAGCGCTGTATCCTACCGACCCACAAGCATAAAAAAGCGCGGTTTAGGCGGTCATATACCGCCTACCCGCGCTTTTTATCTCAGCCAAGACCAACCTGTTATCACCTTCGCGTTCTCTGCTGGCTAACTCCAAGCGATCATATTTTCCAACGCTCGTCGAGCTTTGCCGGCGATTTCAGGCGGCACGGTAATCACAGTCTGTTCATTCTGCAAGGCCAGGCGGATTTTTTCCAAGCTGGTCTTTTTCATATCTGGGCACCATAGCTTATCAGCCACGTGGATATACTTCCCGGCAGGAGCGACCTTGCTCAAGGCGTGCAGAATTCCTTGCTCAGTCCCCACCAAGTACTCGCCGCCGCCATTCTTCTCCACCAACGCCAGCATTTCACCGGTAGATAGCACATACTCTGCCAAATCCTGCACCTCCGGAATAGTCTCGGGATGGACCATCAGCGGCACACCAGGGTGCTGTGCCTGTACGGCTTTGACTTCCGCCGCCGTCAAATGCTGATGTATCGGGCAGAAGCCTTCCCAGAGAATGAGTTTGCGCCCGAGTCGGCGTTCCACGAATTTACCTAGGTACTGGTCTGGGACAAAGAGTATTTCGCAATCCTGACCCAGCGCCGCCACAATTTTAACGGCATTCGACGAAGTGCAGCAGACATCGCTTTCAGCCTTGACTTCTGCGGTTGAATTGACATAACAAACTACCTTGGCGCCAGGATGTTCCGCCTTGAATTGGCGTAACTGCGCGCCAGTTATCATCTCGGCCATCGGACAACCTGCGCCGGGGTCCGGCATTATAACCTTGCGACTGGGATTCAAAATTGCGGCCGTCTCAGCCATAAACAACACGCCACAAAAAACAATCAGCTCCGCAGAGTCGACCTTGCTGGCCGCGACACTCAAGCCATACGAATCACCGACATAATCGGCGATCTCTTGCACCTCCGCCGGCTGGTAGTTATGCGCCAGGATAACTGCCTGTCTCGACTTCTTCAAGTCTTGGATTTGCGTAATTGTCGTAGCCATATATTATTCTTCCTGTATTATTCATTGTCGGGAAAATCCTTGCCGGTAAGACTTATAAAATAATTCTTTATCGCAGAAATTCAAGACTAAATCACTTTTTTACTCTTCTTTGTCTTGCAAAAAACCGAGGAGAAATTATGGTTAAGAGAAGTCTTTAGGGTAAGATCGTTAACACCACACTGTTGTAAAAAAATAATCTTTAAGGAGAAAAAACAAATGAAGTCTTTCCGTGTCTGGTTCTTTCTTGCAATTATGTCTTTGCTGGCTGGCTGTTACGGCACTGTAAGCCAAATTAAGGACGCGCCGGCCATCGCCTTAGTCAAAGGCAGTCAGTCCGATTATCAGATTGTCTTACCGGCCACGACGCCGAATCCCGGTATCGATCTGTACCTGAAACAAGTCGCGCTCTGTATGCAAAAAAGCCTACAGGAAGGCAGCGGGGCCAGCTTGCCAATCGTTACTGAGGATAAAATGGCGGCTGACAAGCCATTCATCAGCTTGGGCGGCACGGCCTTGGCCCGCAACATCGGCTTGTGGCCAGAGCAATTCCAAGATTACAACGGCAGCATCCACACTCGCAATGGAAATGTCTACATCATTGGCCACGATGCGCACGGGCAAGGGCTGGAAAAAAGAGACCACTTCTCCCGCTATTTTCTCGGCAGCGCCAAGGCCGCGGTGATGTTTATGGAAGACTATCTGGGCGTGCGCTTCCTGCTGCCTGGAGAGAATGGCATCGCGGTCAAAGAGAACGCCGACATCAGCCTGCCGGGGGCCTTGAAACGTGACATCAAACCGAGTCTGATCTATGCCAGTGCCTCCTCCCAAGATTTCCTCTACAGCTTAGCCAACAATGGCCTAGGCCGAGGCGGCTTTCATATCTATGGCGGGCATTCCTACTATGATGCGGTGCCAGAAAAAACCTACGCTAGCAGCAATCCTGAATACTTTATCTTGCGCTCTGGCGTACGCAACCCCAAGGGGAACCACCTTTGCATCTCCAATCCAGAAGTCCAAGAACTCATTTATGCCGAGATGCTACGCCGTCTTGACGCCGGTGCTGAGGTAGTCGAACTCGCCCAGACCGACGGCTACCAAGCCTGCGAATGCGATAAATGCAAAGCATTTGGAAATACCGCTGACGAGGGCGAAAAACTCTGGATTCTGCATAATAGCCTGGCCCATCGCCTAGAAAAAGACCGCCCGGGCAAAAAAGTTATGATTATCTCCTACGGTCCTACTGCACGTCCGCCTAAATCGATCTCGGCCTTGCCCAGTAATACTATGGTAGAACTTTGCTACTACAGCGAAGAGAACTTCGCCGAGTGGTCGAAAATCAAGGTCCCACAAGGCTTCACCGTGTATGTCTATTTTTGGGGCACCTACAAACTGACCGGCTTCGCACCCAAACGCACCGCGAAATATTGTAAAAAATTGGTCACTCGTTTTGCCGAAAACAACGTCCGGGGCATCTACCGTTGTGGCTTCGGGGAGAATTTTGGTTTGGAAGGGCCTGTCTACTATGTCTTCGGGAAACTCCTGGACAACCCAGATGCGGATGAGAACCTGCTGCTGGAAGAGTATTACCAGATGGCTTTCCAGGATGCCGCTGGGCCAATGCGAACATTCTACCAAGCCCTCTACCGTCAGCTGGAAGCCTTCTCCCTGTTGGAAGACAACCGCGTCCTGCCCAACCCCCGCACTATGATTGGCTATATTTTCTCGGCTGATGTCCTGGACACTATGGGTAAGAACCTGGCCCGCGCCAAAGGCGTTGCTACTACGCCGAAGGTCAGCAAACGTTTGCAACTGATTGAAGCAGAATTTAACTATTGCCGTAATTTGGCCAGCATCACCCACCTCTACAACGCCTATCGCCTCAAACCCTCACCAGAATCATTTTTGACCCTGTCGGAAGCCATCGATGAACGCAATGCCTTGATCGATTCCTATTATCCGAATGGTAAGAACCTCGTCCTGCCCGACTGGCCGTTAGTGCCGTTTCTGGGCCGGCAAGCCCGTTCGCTGATGATGTCCAATGGCCGCCTGGGCGCGACTCTGGGTGCCCCTTATACTTGGAACACCAAACTTCTGCGGGAAAACAATATCCTGCCCGGTGTAGGCAAGAAGACCACTACCGTCAGCAAGGCCAGTGCTGGCAACCTCAGCCAGACTGATTTCACTAGCGGCGCTTGGAGCAAAGCCAACTGGGAAGTGCTGAGCGGCATCCAGCTGGGTGAGATCGAAGAAAAATCACGTTTCAAGGTCATTCGCGACCAGGAGAATCTCTACGTCGGTATCGAGACTGATTTGCCGGCCGACCGAGTCATCAACCCTGTCGGCCACGACGGACCCTGCTGGGGACAAGATTGCCTGGAGTTGGTCATCGACCCGCGTGGAGCCCGGGAAGAATATTTCCATTTCATTTTTTCGCCAGTCAAGGATTCCTTCTACGAGGCCGCCTTCGGATTGATCAAAGACCCCATCGACCCCGGCTTTAACAAATCTGACCCGAGTTGGAACGGGAAATGGGAATACCTCAGCACCCGTAAAGACGACAAATGGTATGGCTTTGTCAAAATCCCGTTCGCGTCTTTGGGTGTTTCGGCACCAGCCGCAGGCACGACTTGGACTTTCAATGTCGGCCGCGAGTCATTTCTAGGGGCTAAAAAAGGCAGCGGTGGACCTGAGCTGTCACTCTGGTCACCCAATCTGGAAACAATGAGCTTCCACGACCGAGACTCATTTGGCGAATTGATCTTCAGTGAGTAAAATTGCTGCCTGGGTCTCAAGTTGACGATAACTCTGAGGCATCTCGCCCGCACCGGCAGCCCAGCAAATCTGCCGGTGCATTAGTCATCCCAGCATTATAGCAGTAGATTTCAAGATTATGAAAAAATACTTTTTGCCATTATTATTCTTGGCGGGTTTTCTTGTAGCGCAAGCCCAAGAACGCATTTCCGT
>CAZUCG010000111.1:0-7577 GCA_964619145.1 uncultured Lentisphaeraceae bacterium
CAAATGAACGCAGTCTTCTTCGCAGTGGAAAAGCACTGCCGCTAAGGCCTCGCAATGCAGATTGCGCAGCGATTGCTGCAGACTGGCGGCCACGAACGCCTCTTTAGAGCCGCTGGCGGGCAGCGGTGGAATCTTGCTGATGAGGCGCATTTTTCCAGTCAACGAGAGCTCTTGCAGGGCTTTCCCCAAGACGATTTCGCTGTCGCCATAGCTGGCAGCTGTGTCCAGGGTGTCAATGCCATTGTCGTACGCCAGCGATAAGATCTCTTTGACAGTGTTAATTGATGGTTTTCCAAGAGTGTTGGCGATGCCGTACGGCAACCCGAATTGCACCGTCCCTAAGACGATTTTGCTAAACTGTGCAGTCATAAAACTATTCCTCGATGCTGATCAGTTTGCCGTTCTGGGCCAGGCTTTCGCAGCCTGCACTGACTAGTCGCATTAGTTCGACCGTCTCCGCAAATGGGTAGGGCCGCTCGCCGGTTTGCAAGTAGCGCACGAAAGCTAGCATCTGTTCCCGGAAAGAGGTGTAGGTGTCGTGAGATGTCACGGTGAAGCCGCCTTGCGTCCCGGCCAGAGTCAGACTGGAGTCATAAAGCAGATCATAAATGCTGGCAATGACTACATCAAAGCCAGCACGATGCCGTAGGTGGACCACACTGCTCTGCTCTGTGCCCAGGCGTTGGCAACTAATGAAGCCTGGCCCAACAATCGGATAGATTGCTTCAAGAGCGTGGATGCCATAAGTTTCCCATTTCTTACACATCTTGCAACTAACCAGGCGTAATTCACCTAATTCGCGATAATGGCGCTGCCGGAAAGGTTGGAATTCCTTTATATAACGGCCACTGCTGGAGGATAATAATTTAGCGCCAGCAGCGACTGCAGTTTGAAAAAACTCCAGGTCTTGCAAGTTATCACAGAGCGGCTTGTCGATAAAAATTGGCAGGCCGGCCTCCAGGAATGGCTGTGCTCGCCGGACGTGCTCGCTGCCGATGTCGGTGGCGATGATTACCGCGTCAACTTTCCCCAGTAGGTCCTCTGGGCGATTGGCTACTGCAGAAATCCGGGCCAATCGGGCAACGTGCTGGGCATCCTCGCGACGGTCGCAATGGACCATCACGACTTTGGCACCTGGGATGCCCATACCCGCCAGGTCTTCTTTGTTCAAATATACTGGGATGCCGGGGAATGGGCATTCCGTGGTCATTGCTTCGCGCTCATAGCCATTGAAAATGGCGCTCCAGGAGTAAGGGTGTCCATTGCCAGGCGTCATTCCAATGATGCCCAAGCGGATGTTGTGCGGATCAGGAACCAGGCAATTACTCATTTTGACCTTCGCTTTTGCTGGATAATGGTGAATGGTTTAGGGGGAATTGATATGGCTCAGGCGCAGTGCCCAAGATCACCCGCTTGTTGAGGCGAGAGACTATTTTTGCGCTTATCAGCGTGTTGGCCGTTAGGCCCTTCTGCTTCGGCAAGCGCACCTTGAGATAATTGTCCGTCCAACCTTCGGCGCTGGGAGAGCCTTTTTCTAATAACACTGGTAGCCGCTGTCCGATTTGCTGGTCGGCAAAGCGACGGTACTTCTGCTCTGCCAAGGCCAGCAGCTCTGCTGCTCGCTGATTAGCCAGCTGGTTGGGCACCTGGTCTGGGAAAGAGGCAGCAGGAGTCCCCTCCCGTGGCGAGTAAGGGAAGACGTGCATTAAGCCAAAAGGTAGCTCAGACAAGAAATCTCGGCAAGCAGCAAAGGTCTGCTCTGTTTCACCGGGGAAGCCGACAATCACGTCCGTGCCTAGGCAGAGTAAGGGGATTTTTTCCCAGGCATTGAGCACTGCTTGGGCGTAGCTCTCAGGACCATAATGCCGTCGCATCCGCTTCAGGATACTGCTTTCTCCATACTGCACCGGTAAATGCAGGAATCGGCAAATGCGTGCTTGTTCCGCCATTACCTCAACGACTCGACCCAGGACAGCACCTGGCTCGGTCGAGCCGAGACGAATGCGGAAATTATCGCCTAAATTCAACAATTTAAGCAATAGCTCAGCCAAGTCCAAGCCGGCATTCTGGTAAGTGGCGATATTTACCCCGGTTAGCACCAATTCCTGGTACCCACGGCAGATCAGCGCCTCTGCCTCGCGCAGAATATCATCGCTATTGCGCGAGTAAGCCGGCCCACGCGTGAAGGGGACTATACAGTAGCTGCAGAAAAAATCACAGCCTTCCTGGACCTTTAAATTGGCCCGCGTGCGCTCGAAAAAATACCCGGTGCCCGGATGGCGGAAATCCTCCGTCAATGGCAGGCTGGGAATCAGCTTCTGTTGACTGGCGGTCGCGTGTCGCAATGCCGCTGGCAGCAAGGGCAAGATTGTCGTCGGTTTGGGATTAGGTAAAACGAGGTCGATATCCGCGTCTGCCAGCCAAGCCGTGCTCTCGGCCGAAGCGTCACAGCCAGCGATAATGATAAATGACCCCGGGGCGATCTTGCGAGCTTGCCGGACAGCCTGACGGCTTTTCTGGCTGGCGGTGCCGGTGACAGAGCAGGAGTTGATGATCTGCAAATCCGCGGCTGTACCCCACGGCACAATGGTAAATCCTCCCTGGCGCAATTCATCAGCCAGCAAAGCGGAGTCGGCTTGGTTTAATCGGCAACCCAAAGTAGTAATAGCGGCACTTGGCATAATGGCGTCAAGGGAAGGTGCTGGAAATAACGGCGCTGGTATCGGGAATGAGTATTTTGTTGCTCGTTCCTGATTAGAGCACTCGAAAAACTAAAATATAACCCAGCAAGCCTTCGATGCCAGTAATCACGACATTTTTTTGCCTGATTTGCCGGGCAGACAGCGCTGTCGATTTGCTTGCTCCAAAGGAGCCATTATATTTATTCTTTATCTTTGCCGCCCTGATGATGGTTTTCAGAACAAAGAACGGTTCTCAGCATCCAGGGCCGTAGGAGTGGCTATTAAATTAAGGAGCAAGGCATTTATTTATGAGCAAGATTAAGATGAGCACTCCTCTGGTGGAGATGGATGGCGATGAGATGACCCGTGTTTTATGGCAGATGATTAAGGACATCCTGATTCTGCCTTTTGTGGATTTGCATACTGAATACTACGACTTGGGCTTACTGAGCCGCAATGCCAGCGGTGACCAGATCACCATTGACAGCGCCTTGGCGACTCGCAAATATGGCGTAGCAGTCAAATGCGCCACCATTACCCCCAATCGCCAGCGAATGGAAGAATACCCAGAGTTGACCGAGATGTGGAAAAGCCCTAACGGCACCATCCGCTCCATACTCGACGGCACGGTTTTTCGGGCCCCAATCACCATCCCATCTATTAAACCAGTAGTCAAGAATTGGCTCAAGCCCATCGCCATCGCCCGGCACGCTTATGGCGATGTCTATAAGAGTGTCGATTTTCGCACTGACGAGCCTGGCGAATGCCACCTGACTTTCACGGGTGCCAGCGGTAAGAGCAAGACTGTGCTGGTGCAGAAAGTCGATGGACCGGCAATCTGGCAAGGTGCTCACAACACTGAAGAAAGCATCCGTTCGTTTGCCAAATCTTGTTTTCAATATGCCATCGATACGCAGCAAGACTTGTGGTTTAGTACCAAAGATACGATTGCCAAAATCTATGATGGCGAATTTCGCATTATCTTCGAAGAGGAATACAAGAATTACCAGGATAAATTTACCGAGCTGGGCATCACCTACTTCTATACGCTCATCGATGATGCAGTCGCCCGGGTCATCCGCTCCGAGGGCGGTTATATTTGGGCTTGCAAGAACTACGATGGCGACGTGATGTCGGATATGGTCTCAACTGCCTTTGGCTCGCTGGCGATGATGACCTCAGTGCTGGTGGCTCCGGATGGAACGACCGAGTACGAGGCCGCGCACGGCACGGTAACCAGGCATTACTACAAGTATCTCAAGGGTGAAAAGACCTCCACTAACCCTATCGCGACAATTTTTGCCTGGTCTGGCGCATTGAAGAAACGCGGCGAACTCGACCAGCTGCCAGAATTGCAAGCCTTCGCTGATGCACTGGAAAAGGCGTCGCTGCAGACAATGTCGGATGGCTTGATGACTAAGGACTTAGTCGGATTGGTTGAGCCGGGCTGCCCAGCCCAAGCCGTCGATAGCGAGGAGTTTATGCAGGCTATTGCCGAACGCTTGCGCAAGATTCTGGCCTGAGATTGCCCGTCCAGGGGATGGGCCGCGGATAGTGCGCGCAGCCGATTTTCTGGGGGAGGCGGGGCGTCCTGTCTGGGCTAAAGACACCGTCTCTGGCAGTGGGCAAAAAACAGCCACAGGGTCAAAGCGATCAGGCTGCAGCCGATGCCGCAGAGCAACAGCCAGGTTATTAGCAGAGTAGGGAGATGCAGTTGGGCTAATAAAGCCACCCCAGCCAGAATCAGCAGTGCAGTCAAAGCGCTGCTCAGGTACAGGCAGAGGTTTTCACTGTAATAGAGTCGGAACAGCATCTGCTGACTGAAGCCATTTTCTCGCAGCAAAATGATTTCGTTTTTCTGAGCCAGCAAGTTGCGTAGTAGCAATAGCAGCAGTGAACCAATTCCCAAGATAAAACCAAGCACGCCGAGTTGTAAAAAAATGGCCAGGTAGCGATTTTGCACATTCTCGGCTTGCCCCATAAATTCATCGACAGTCAGCAGTGTGACACCGTAGGGCGATAAATATTCACGGCATATTTCAGCATTTTGCTGATCGGGAATCAAGAACAAGCTGGCACCCTGAGTTTCGGGAAACAATACGGCAAAGGACTTGTCATCAACAAGAATTCCGCGTTGGAACACCGAGGCCCGCAATGTTCGCGCTAGTTTTATCGCACCCTGAGGATAGGCAATGCTAGCACCGAGTTTTTTCTTGATAATCCATTTCAGCGAGCCGATGTCAACCGCAGCAGTGAACGGCGGCAAGAAGTCTTTTTCGCCGGTCAGTTTAGCGGTATCACAAGCATAAACTGTGGGTGTGCGAGCCAGCAACAAGTTGCTGCAATCACTGCTGTCGGCCTGATATACCTTGACTGGCAATACACCCTCCGGCAAAGGTTTATTGTGTTCCGGGACTACCGGCAAGACTGTTTCCGCGATATACTGATGCGAGAAAGCGTCCTCGCCGCGCAGTTTGATGCCGAAAGAGCCGACGCCCAGAGTGCCCAAAAAACCCAGCAGCAGCAATATCAAGCAGTAGCGATATTCCCTGAAACGGCGTAAGAACGAGAGTCCACCCAGTGTCAGGATACTCTTGTAAGCATACGAGCCAGTCAGATAGAACCGCGGCTGCTGCACTGGCGCGCGCAAAGCTGTGCCTAAGACTAAGGCGGCGGCCGTGAACGAAACCGCAAACGCCAGGAGATAGTCCCCTGCGTTGGCATAGTAACTCAGTCCCTGCAGAGTAAGTATTTCGGACCAAACTTTCTCCAGCAGCAGCAATTGCAACTGGCAAACAGCCGTTCCCAGCCATAACCCGACGCTGAGGCCAGGCAGAATGACCGCCAGCAGCTCGCCGAGATGGAACCAGCCTAGCTTTCGTTGGCAGGCGGTGAATTGCTGGAAGAGCTCGAACTCAGCCGCACGGGCCAGCAGATGCAGTTTTAGTTGCATTGCTAAGACTAACAGCGCCGAGACGATGATGAACATACTCAAGCCCAAGAACAGCGGCGCAAAATGTACGCCCTCGGCGATATTTTGCTGCAGGATATCGGTGACCGCATAGTGTTGCCAGTTCTTCCCGTCCTGGCGTAACCAGCTGAGGACCTTTTTCTGGATTTGGTCAATTGCGCTGCCGGCCGGAAAAATCAGGGTGGTGCATTTCTCTGGTGCCAGCAGGCGCTGGGCTTGGGCAAAATTCAGATATAGCTCGGGTTTGCTACGGTATGTTTCCCAATATTTACGCCGGGCGGGGTTGATTTTGCTGAAATCAATAGGTAGGCCGGCTTCCCAACGGGAGCAGTCCACGGCATCAGTCAAACCGGGAATCTCCGGTGTCAAGGCAGCAGTGATTTTTTGGTCATCCCCGGAGGAGACGGTCGTGAAGAGGTGTTCTTGGCGGGTGATTTTGCGAATTTGTTCAATACTGAAGCTAGTCAAGGTCCCGCTACTATTTGCTGGAACAGTCATTGAGCTGCCTACTATGAGCTGATTTTCAGGAACCGGGAAGATATCACCCTCGAAAGCAGCGGCAAAAAAATAATGCCATTTTCGTTTTTTGACGGCGAACGATTCGACGAAGATGCTCAGTCCCTGTTGTGCTTCCGGGCAGGCCTCCTGGATCTCTGAGGGTAGAAAAAATGCCTGTGATTTAAGAATTGGCCGTCCGTCCCAGTGGTCGAAATATAACTGCGACATCTCCCAGAGAGCCGCGTCCGGCAAATGCACCTCGCTGATTTCTTTGGGCGACCAGACTTCGTTGATGGCATTCTGTTCCACGCCCAGTGACTCGGCCAGGAAAGCGTGGTTGACAAAGAGATTGCAGGCGCGCAGCTGCGGGTTGGCAAAATTCGCATTCGCTCGCTTGTCAGGCCACTGTCCGCGGTAGATGAATTGCAGCTGTTTGAGTTCGGGCGGCTTGCCTGCCAGACTCTCGCTGCCGATCTTGGCAATGCTTTGCACACGGACAGTAAACAAGTCCCCGAGCTGGAGTGCCAGGATATCGGCCAGGCCTTCACTGCAATACGCTTCACGGGCTTGAATGCCGGCCTCGCCTGGGAAGGCATAGAGGTCTGCTTTGAGGCTGTCGGCGACGACTGCGATGGTATGCAGGACGCCATCTGGCAGCGGTGTCTGGATTGGCACGGGGAAGCGCAGCAGGGTTTTGACAAAGGCGGTGTTTTGTTGCAAGTTATCTTGCAAGGTCCCGCGGACGCTGCTGCCAATCAGCAGGGCGCTGGTCAGTATGGCGCAGATCAGGGCTGCAGTAGCGCTCAAAGCAACAAACTGCCAGGCGAAATGCCGAAGGTCCCGGCGAAATAAGCACCAGAAATTCATTTGCGGGTTGTCTCCTGGCCCAAAGTAATGCTGAGCGGGAAAAACTCCAAAACAGTCGGGTCGTGGCTGGCCAGCAAAACTGAGACCTTCTGCGCGCAGTTCAAGTCTTTAATCAGGGCCAGTAGTGAGCGGCTGCGGGCGACATCTAGAGAAGCGGTGGGCTCATCTAGCAACAGCAGTTTTGGCCGCAGCAGCATCGCCCGGGCCAGCGCGACGCGTTGTCTTTCCCCGCCAGAGAGCTGGTGGGGGAAAAAATCAGCGCGTGAGCTCAGGCCGAATTGCTGAAACAGCTCTTGGGCCTGGGCCTTGCAGTCTCCTTTATGCCCCAAGGCGGGCAGCAGCGCATTCTCCAGCGCAGTGAGTTGTGGCAGCATCTGCGCGAATTGGTCGGAAAAACCGAAGTGCTGGCGGCGGAACTCCTGCCGGGCATTTTCAGCGCAGTCGTAGAGTGATACGTTATCAAAGAGGACCTGCCCCGTGTCGGGTGTTGTCAGTCCGCCGATGATGCGCAAGAGGGTGGTTTTACCACTGCCGGAGGGACCGAGAATAACCTTGGCTTC
>CAZUCG010000112.1:0-7508 GCA_964619145.1 uncultured Lentisphaeraceae bacterium
TTATGTTTCGTGTCGAGATTATGAGCCGTTCGATTTCGTCGATCCGCGAAAGCATTGTTTAAAGTTATTCCTCGGCAGTTGGTTGGACGTCAATCGGCGGAAATGAATAACGACCTCCAAGGGTAGAGAAAAAAGTAACAGCCGAAAACTTTTTCTCAAAGCAGCTCGGCCAGGGTGAAAATCGAACTAAATATGTCGTTTTCGCGGTCGAGGGTATGACTGTAATTTACAGTTATTTTTTCTTCGCGGTAGGTGTAAAAGTCAACACGACTTCGTCGGTCTTCTTTTTGTCGGCAGACTGGACTCGATATTTAGCCAGCCATTTACAAGTCCATTTACCGGATTGCAGAGAGGCGTCATAACTCCAGTCGGCGTCGTGGCTTTTCTTTTTTGAGTCAAGGACTTTGCCCTTCAGGCCAGTCATACGCAGGCGCAGAGCATTTTTTTCGTACTGAATTGACAGCCGAGCGGTGCCAGTGGTGACAGAGTAGCCTTTTTCTGGGCTGAACTCTTTGCTGATCAGCACGATCGAGCGTTCGGTGCGGTCGTTGTCGGGGTCAAAAAGCAGCGAGCCATTTTTGAAACTCAGGGTTTGAGTTAGTGGATAGACGAGGCTATAGGGCGGCAACTCTGCGGCTGGTTTTGGCGCGACACCTGTGGCAGAAGCATCGAAGCTGCGGTTGAAGCCCATTTTTTCGATGCGGAAATCCCGACTGCTGAAAAATTCCTCCTGTCTTTTTTCGATAAACAACGGCGTGAGCAGGTCTTGGATTTGTTGGCTGACTTTGCTGGCAGATATTGGCTCACGTCCCTCGGCGATTTCCATTGAGAGATTCCGCAATTCCGGTGTTTGTAGGGCTAGAGTGCTGAGGTCGGTAAAATCATAGACGCCGAAAGTGCCACGCCCGCCAGGATTGACTACGGTGTCACAATTGGGGCGCAATGGCACCCGCAGCTGCGAGGGCGACAATGGTTCGACAATCTCGTCCTTGCCGGGCTCGTCTTTTGGCAGATTTTGAGAGGAGATTAGCAGTGGCTCAAAGCGCATTTTTTTTCGGCAAGGCAAAGCGACAAAAATATCATTAAAGGCTGCGTTGCTTCCTTTAGGGCAGTCTTGCCAGTCATAGCTCATTATTTTAGCTCGGAAGTCGCGGTCAAAGGTGTTAATTACCAATATATTGCTCGGTCGCTTCAGGATGAAGTTAAGGATTCGACCAGCTCGGATGCCGCCCCAGCAGAGGATTGCCAATACGGCCACAGTTCGGACAGTCTGCCAGATTTTTTGCCGCAGGCTAGTCGGCGCTGCAGGGCTAGTTTTCCCCCCTCGGGGCTTCTTGCTGATTAATTTTTTCTTTTTTTTGCGTTTGGGGAGACTGGGAAAACCCTCGACGGCAGGTAAGTCTTCGAAATTAAGCGCCAAATCTTCCAAGTCGCTATCGACAGTCACATCCGGTGGTGGTGGCAGTTCGTAAACTTCACCAATTGGCAGCCAGTTATTGTCGTGCCAGAGTAAATCGAAACTCTGCAGTTCGCCATTATTAATTTTGTGTTGCAAGTCCAACAGAGTAATTGGGTGGCCGCTGTCTGGGTCGCCATTGCAGAAAATCAGCGCGCAATCGGCTTCACTGGCTTGGGGCACTAGCACATCTTCCTGACATCGGTGGCAGACGATAGTTTTGCCTACTGCGTTATCTGGGGCACTGCAGGCGGTGCCACATTTGCATTTAAATGCCAGCATATAGTTCTTCCTGGATTATAAGAAAATGTCCTAGTGTTAACCAGACCTTTGTTACGAGTCATTGTATAACTTACAACCTAATAACAAAAAAGTCAATTGGTTGTAACTTGGAAATGACTGATTCGTGTTTCGCATCCTGGCTTTTTGTTGTTTTTGCTTGGTGCTGCCAGCTTTGCCCTCTATTTTAGCTTAAGCAAGACAGCATTTGCCGGCAGCCGCGATATGCCTAGCGATGGTCTGATAAAGCAAATAGGCTTCCTGCAATTGCTCCAATGAGAGGAATTCACAGGCGGTGTGCGCCTGTAGGATATCGCCAGGTCCGAGCACTATGCAGTGGTAGCCTTTTTGCGAGAGCACCCCGCCATCAGTGCAATAGGGCACGGTGCCGGGCTGGCAAGGCAGTGACATCTCTTGCATTGCCGCCTGGATATGCTGTAACAGCGGTTGCTCCAGTGCGGAAGTCATCCCGGGAGTTATCCACTGGTAGCCCAAATCCACTGGGAAACCGACGCTTTGCTGCAGGTGCAGCAGCAGTGTATCAACGAATTTCTGGGTGTCTTGTTCAGGCAGGAGGCGGAAGTCGCAAGTCAAGCTGCAGAAATCGGGGACGATATTCACCTTGCTGCCACCTTGAATCAGCCCGACAGACAAGGTGTTGCCGGTGTTGAAGCCCGCTTGACTGCTGGAGCGGAATTCATTTTTGAGTTGCTCGTCCAAGTAGGCCAGGACTTTACCGGCCTTACTGATGGCGTTCTCACCGGCGTCTGGACGAGAGGCGTGGGCGGCTTTTCCGCGGCAGATGAATTCCAAGGTGATTTGTGCTTTGTGGGCGTAAATGGGCTGGTTGCGGGTTGGTTCTCCGATGATGATGCCGACGAGGTTACAAGGCGGGAGTTCCCAGAAGGCGGCGCCTTCGCAGGCAGTCTCTTCAGCGCTGCTGGCTAGGAAGAGAAGATTCACCGGCAATTCGGCGGCGATGATGTCTCGGCAGGCCAGCAGCATTGCCGATAGGCTGCCTTTGGTGTCACAACTGCCACGGCCATAAATTTTGCCGTCGCTGATATTTGGCTCAAACGGCTCGATGGTCATCCCCTCTGTGCCGACAGTATCCAAATGGGCCTCAAAAGCCAAGCAGGGATAATCGCTTGAGCGGAAGTGCTGTCCCATTACGTTTGGCCGTCCTGGAGCAATTTCCTGGCTGCTCACGCTGTCAAAGCCGTATTCCTGTAATTTACCTGCTACGAATTCGCCCATCGCCTGTTCAGTAGCTTGCCTTGGCGCACTGCTGGTGAGTGGCAGTGTATTGCGGCTATCAATGCGAATCATAGCTGAAAGCAGGTCGATTAGTTCTGGTGGCGCTGGCATAAAATTGTTATTCCCGGAGGTTTATTATGAGAACAATTCGATTGGGCAAGTTGGGATGGACTGCAGGAAGACTTTGCCGTAGTGTTTGCTGCGGATGCGCCCATCAAGGATGACCACAATGCCGCGGTCGTCGCGGGTGCGGATCAGCCGTCCGAAGCCTTGGCGGAATTTTAGCACTGCCTCAGGCAATGAGTATTCCGAGAAGCTACTGCCGCCGCGCGCTTGGATGAGCTCACTGCGAGCTGCTACCAGGGGGTGGTCAGGGACGGCGAAGGGCAGTTTGGTGATAATGACGTTACTCAAGGCCTCGCCGGTTACGTCCACACCTGTCCAGAAGCTGGCCGTACCCAGGATGACCGAGCGTTCATTTTGGCGGAACAGTTCCAACATTTTGCGGGGGGAGTATTTATCGCCTTGGATATAGACGTGGTAATTTCCAAGCAAGAAAAAATTCTCCATTCTACGGGCCATATCATTCAGCATTGCGTAGCTGGTAAAGAGCACAAACGCCCGTCCTTTTGTTTGACTCAGGAAGTGCTTGAGATGTCTCTCTGCCTCTGGCAGGAAAGCCGCTGAATTAGGTGGTGGGATATTCTCTGGGAGGTACACTTTGACTTGGGTGGCGTAATCAAAAGGCGTATCTAAAATAACCGTCTTAGCGCTCAACGCGCCAATGCGGCGGAGGTAGAAATTGATATCTCCGGCGATGGCCAAGGTAGCGCTGGTGATGATGACCGAGAATCTCTCTGCGGTAGCGAACAGCATTTCCTGCAATCTTGGGGCGATATCGACTGGTATGCAGTTGAAGCTGATTTCTTTGCCCTCGTTTCCTTGCAGTTCGAACCAGTAGACATAATTGGGGAGTTCCATCGCAAAAAAGACATCCAGGGCGAAACTCTGCTCTTCGAGTTCTGTTTTGCTGGCTTTGATTTCCAAGAGTCGTTCTGCTGTTGCTGTCGCTTGCGCCAGCACTCTGTCGAGTTCTTGGCACAGCTGTTTGATAGGTGCGGCCAAGTAGTTCTCGATATGATTGGGTACGCTGTATCGCAGTGGTGCCATACGGCTGCTCTGCAGGTTAATCCACTCTCGCAGCTGGGTGAAAAAGACTTCGCCGCGTGCTCGCAGGTCTTGCACGAGCTTTCTGGCGGTACGGCAGTCGTCGTCTGCCAGCAACCGGGCCCGTCGGTCATCGACAAAGAGCCGATTCAGGATATGTTTGATGGCGTACGTCTCGGCGCGCAGCCCGAGGTGGCTGGAGGCAGTATCTTCCAACGTGTGCCCCTCATCCAAGATTACGGCTGCGAATTCCGGCAGAACTTGGCTGCTTTCGGCGACTTTTCCCATTTTGCGCTCTTTGTCGCGCAAGGCCAAGGCGCTAAAAAAGAAGGCGTGGTTACTGACAATGATTTGCGCGGTAGCCAGCCGCCGTCGCGATTTCATCAAGAAACAGCGTGGCTGGAACGAGCACTGGGCGGCCAGGCAGTTGCCGCGTTCACAACAGACGGCTTGCCAGAGTGTGCGTGAGACAGGGCTACCCATCTCACTGTAATCGCCGGTGTGGGTTTTTTCGGCCCAATCCAACAGCTTGCCGATCTCGCCTAGGATATTTTCGCCGGGTAGCAAGCCCTGTTCCATTTCGGCAATTTGGCTCATCCGCCGCAAGCAGAGGTAATTGCTGCGTCCTTTGGCTACTGCGAACGTGATTTCTTGTTCGATCAGCCGGGCCAAAAAAGGCAGGTCTTTCTTGCAGATCTGCTCTTGCAGGTTGATGGTATGGGTACTGACGATGACTGGTCGGCGGGTCTCTTGGGCAAAAAAGATTGCAGGAACGAGATAGGCGAAAGTCTTGCCGACGCCGGTCGGTGCTTCGATGCAAGCGTGGTAACGTTTGTCGAAAGCCACTGCTATTTCGTGGGCCATCGTTACTTGCTGGGGCCGCGTCTCATAACGCAGGTTTTCAGCAAAAGTCGCCTCCCGTAGTGGTGACTCGGCCGCAAAAAATTTATCCGTGGCGGTTATGCTCATCTATTTGCAAAGTACGCGGCGGCGTTTGCCGCTGCTGTAAATAATCATTTCAAGGGCAGGACTGAGGTCTCGGCCTTGAATGTCGGCAGAACCAAAGTCTTGCCAGGTGGTACTTCTGGATTGGCAGCAGCGCTCGGGGCAGGGACAATTTTCGGTAACGCGGCTGCTTCTCGCTGCCGCCGTTTTTCCTGCAATTCCTGTCCAATCTTGACTTTCAAGGGGTGGGCGCAAGGGCCATATAGAGCGGCGTGCAAATTGTCTAAGACTAAGGCAAAATCTTCTTCCCGTATCGAATCATTCAATTGGATGGTGCGCGTTTGTGCATTGATAGTGCTGGTCACTTCACTTTTACCATTGATGAGGATACTGTTCTCGCCTTGTTCGCCGCTGATTGGCTGACGGAATTCAACAATCAGACCAATTTCACTGGGTTTGCAGTCTATCGCGTTATAAGCAAGAGCGAGAATCCCCTCAGGCGCGAAAAGCTCATCAGGGAAGCGTAGCGAGATAATGATCTCGGCTTCCTGATTACCATAGCGTTTTTTAGCTTTCTCAATTGCGAGCTTGCTCTCTTCGCTTGGTTCTTGGTCGTGGCCGATGTTTTCCTGCTCCGCCATCTCGCGTTGGATTGCTTCATAATCTGGTTCTTTGAAAGTCACAATTGCCGTAATCGGCTTGCGCAGCAGGAAGCCAATGCTGACGATACCCAGCAGGCACAAAGGCAGTCCGATGCGCCGGAAGGTCCGCAAGCGTTTGCGGCGTTCCTGATCGGCTGCTTGTTTGGCGGTGTCCAAGGAATGCCCAGGTTGTTCGGAAAATATGGAGTTAGAATAATTTGCAGACGTTTTTTTATCCGGTGCAGGCATATTTTTTGTACCTCCAGAAATCGTTCCCGCAAAAGGCAAGCTGTCGGTTAGCAACGAGGAATTTAGTGCTTGCTGGCCGGCCAGTTGGCAAACGAGGCAAGGACGCGGTTATCGAGAGAGCATTAGTTGGCAGCAGATTAGTCGCCGATTGGTTGTGATAATCGCAATTATCCAGTGATCTCTCAACTCCCCGGTCTGAATTGGCCGGGGGTGAGAGATAACGAACGCTGCTTTGGCAAAATATAGCACTCTTAGTAGTTTTAGCAATTCCCAAGCACTGGCAAAAAGCGCTTGAGCGGCCGCGCTTGACGGCCATAATTAATGATTATGGCCTTCGTGCCCAGTGGCTTCTGCTTTAGGCTCAGGGAGGTTTATTTTGTATTCAGCGGCCTCCATCAAGGAGTCAAGGTGTTTCTCAAACGCTTCCCCCGATTGCTGTTGTTGGAGCTGTTGGCTGATTTGCTCTTTTACGTTAGCAAAATCTTGTACTTCAGCGGCTTTGCTTTCACCAGCTTTGATCAAATGTAGGCCGAATTGAGTTTCAATTGGATCGCTGACTTCACCAGTTTTCAAGCTCTTCAGAGCTGCTTCAAAATCTTGGACCATCTGACCTTCGCTGAAATCGCCCAAGTTACCACCCTGTTCCTTGCTCGGGCAGTCGCTATTCTGCTTGGCTAAGGCGGCGAAATCGGCTCCCTCGCTGAGTTGTTTCTTCAGCTCCAGGAGCTTGCTCTGGGCCGCCTTCTTCTCTTCTTCGTTGGGGTTGTCGCTGTATTTTATCAGGATGTGCGAGGCATTCAGCTTAGCCGGTTGAGTGAACCGACGCTCTTTGTTATCGTCATAGAATTTCTTAATGTCGGCCTCCGAGATGGGGTTGAGCTTGCTTAGCTCATCCTGCATCTTGTGGTAATATTTTTCGATGGCCTGGCCACCGGCGATCCGCTGGCTCAATTCATCATAAGTCATCCCTTGCATCGCCAGCATCTGATCAAAGTTCTCTCCGGCCTGGGCCTTCTGTTCGTTCAAGAGCTTCTTAGCTTCAACCAAGTCGGGAGCGAAGCCATTTTTTTGTGATTCTGCCAGCAGTACTTCATAGGCGGCTAAATTCTTGCTGATACTGTAAGCGGCTTCTTCAATTTTTTCTTGTGGCAATGGCATTGGAGAGGGGTTTTGCAGAAATTGCTCTAGTTGTGGTTTGAGTATTTTTACAATATCGTCGCGCTTGACCACGACTTTGCCGTGGAGCGAGGCGACATCCGCAGGGATGAACGCGAGCATCTCAGCGGCAGTTTTTTGGGGGGCGGGGGCAGCTTCTGGAGCGCCTTCCTGAGCTATGAGAGAGGATACCGTGGCCAATAAAATAGTGACGGTGAGAGTACGCAATGGCGAGAGAGTCATAATCATTTCCTTTGGTTGGTGGTGCTCACGGGCGAGAGAAGTAAATTAATAGCGGTAAAAAAATCACTAAAGTTGGGACAAGGGGTTTGACGGCATCTAGCCGCTAATTGTTCCGG
>CAZUCG010000113.1:0-7504 GCA_964619145.1 uncultured Lentisphaeraceae bacterium
CTTAGTGGATAATGAAGTCATCGTTCTCTTGTGAGTATCCGTAAAAATCGGCTTTATACATCGCCTCGCCGTGCACTGGTGGAATTTTGAATATCCCGTGTGAGACTGCTCGTACTCGGTAGGTAAACACATCCTTGCCGGCGTCGAGGCAATCGGCAAAGAGCAAAAAACGGTCAGTGTGGTTTTCCCAATAATTGGGCCGCAGGAGGCGGTATTTTTGCGCTTCAGAGGGAGGGACTGCAGCGGCTCTGCTCGAGAGCATTTCGTCTTCGATTTCCAATCCGCCGGGTAGCAGGTCGCAGAAAATCAGGTTGGTCATAGCTTTCGGTGATTCGATCTGCAGCTGTACGGTCAGCAGGTCGCCGTGCTGGGCGTGGGCGACCGGCTGGCCCTCGGAGTTCAGGTAAGTCTTGTGGAGGCTCAACTGGCCGTGTCGAGGGGGCATTTCTTTTGGAATGCCAGTCACCGTCAATTGGTAATACAGTGGCCCCTGGCCAGTATTATGCAAGGTTACAGTAGTGGTAGGGTTGACCGACTGTTCCAGGCATTGTTGTGCTGGCAAAGGGATATGGCGGCCATCGGAGAAACGCAATTCGCCCTTACTGTCTTTGCTGGCGAATTTTGCGCCAAAGGCAGCCAAGCCTAGTGTCGCCCAGGCGTTGGCTTGGGTGCTGCCCCAGCCTTTGTCATCCTGGCGTAACTGCTCTTGCAATTGCAAGGCCAATTTCAAGCCCAGGTCGGGATCGGCCATATTGCGCGATAGCAAATACAACACAAGACCGGCCCGAGTGGCGTTGTCGGCGAATTGATACGGTGCGTCTTTTTCATACCAGATGTCTTTTTTCAAAATATCCTTAAGGTGCACCGCGCCTTCCGCAGCCTGACCACAGCGAAGCAACGCCATCGCGGCAAAAAATGCTCCGAAGTCGCGTTTGCCGTCGCTCAGGAGGTTGCGGGCATTTTTCAGACACTCCTGATTGCGGTGCAGTGACCAGACATAGATGGCATAGCCGCGCTCAGCCCGAGGCCGCTGTCTATTTTCTGCGGTTTTCCGCAGTGCCTCCAGGAGCGACTCTGTCGTCTTGGCCGGTAAATTAAAAACACCTCCTTCTTCGGCTGCGAACAAGAAATGGCAAGCGAAGATAGACGCTTCCTGCCAGGGCTCATAGCCGCCAGGCCACATCGTGAATTGTCCGTCGCTGGTCCGCATACTGAGAATGCGGTTAATGCTGGTATGCAGTTTGTTTATGCTGTTGGCCTGTTGCGCTTCGCTAATCAAGCCCGCCCGATGCAGGTCAGCGATGGCCAGGAAGGGGAAGGCGGCGGCGGTGATTTGTTCCAAACAGCCATACGGGTAGGCATTGAGCCAGGCCAGCGCCTGATCGACGCCCAGTAGTGGTGAAGGCAGCACTTTGAGCTGTGCGGCATCCAGGCGCGGCCAATCGTCTGCCAAGGCGGTACAGATAGTCGCAGTCTCGCCGGGGTTGACAATGCCATATTTGACCTTGCTCAGAGGGGGGTTGAGTGGTCGTATGGTCAGCGGCAGTTTGCCAGTTTTTACGACTGTTCCTTGGGTTAATTCGTAGGTCACTAGCAAGTCGCCGCTATCATCCGGGGCTTGGCATTTAACTTTGAAGCTCTGACTTTCAGCAGTGCCTAGGGTTGTGGTAAAAACAGTCTCCGATAACTTTTTCCAGTTTTCCGGGATAGTCACCTTTAAGGTAGCTGGTCCAGCCGGCAAGTCGTGATTGAAGACATTGAAGGTCAAGCTGAAGATATCTTGTGGGGCCACTGCGCGTGGGGCGGTGCCAGTGACGCTAATCACATCCCGTAAGATTATCTGGGCTTCTGTTTTGCCCACCGCGTCGATATTGGTCGCGACCGCCATCAGTCGCATTGCCCCCAGGTGTTCTGGCAGAGTCAATTGCCCGCTCAGAATACCGCTGGCAGGCACCGTCAGCAATCCCAAGTTGACAATGGCTGGTGTTTCTTGCTTGAGTTCCTGGAGCTTGCGAACTCTGGCGCTATCAGCGCCACCGCCGATTTTTCCATCTCTGCCGATTTTCAAGTCCGGGTAAATCTGCTCGTAGATATCAGAAAATTGGAAATGGCAATAGTATTTGCCAAAGAAGAATTCGAAGATATCTGGCGTCTGGTAGTCGGTCAAGGCCAGGATGCCTTCATCGACTGCAAACAGATGCACGGCCGCCGGCTGTGGCTGTTCGTCTTCAGAGCGTACCGTCAACTGGTAGTCAAGTGTCGCACCAGGAGTCGTTTTGCTGGAAATCTCGAGAGTGAGCCGCAAGTGGTGGCGGTCGCGTTGGTTGATCGACAGACGCAATAGTGCAAAATTGCGGTTATAGCCCGGATTTTGGCAGACCAAGGTGATGCCGGCAAAATAACTACCGGTCAGCACTTCTGCTGAAATTGGCAGAGCGAGGCTGTTCTCGCCGGCCTTAACCGGGAAAGACAGCATCTTGTCGAGTGACATCTCTCCGCAAACCAGGAAAGCATTGCCGTCACCGGGGCTGCTGAAGGTGACAGTGGCTTGCTCGCCGGGGCGATACTCGTCGCGGTCGGTCTTCAGGGTCAGGATGGCGGGGTTGGCGCTGCGGCTGCCGCCCTCGCCGGCCCAATGCCAGAACTCCAATTTACTTTGGCAGAGCTGGTCCTCGCTTTCCACTACTAATTGATAGCAGCCATTTGGGAGATTCTCATAATCGATATAGCCGCTGCTGGTAGTGAGGACTTGCACTTCTGCTTGACTGACGGCCTGGTGGGTACGGGCCCATTCCCGGAAATAAACTCCTTGGTCATTTTTCTTGAGCACGTAATCCCAGTCAATTTGGTAGAGACGTTTAGTGAAATGCCGTTCGGTGACGGGTATCTCGCTGTCTGGATGCGGGCCCAGTAACTTCAGCTCGATTCTGGCGGTCTTCTGCGCCATCGCAGACGTCTTAGCCGCTTGCTTGCGTAAGCCGAGATAGAAGTCTGCTGGATGGACGATGACATCGGCATTGGCGCTGACTGCTCGTCCGCCTGGTTCCAAGACGCTGGCGGTCGCGACGACCAGTACCGGGTTATAGCTCTTTCCGCCGGAGGCCTGGAAGCCATCCCATTGCAGCTCGATTCCGGGTTGGAAGTCCTGCCAGACTTGTTTGCTGATATCGGCTTTAACGAATTGGCTGCTGTCGCCGACCTGATACCCCTGCCAATGTGGCGGCGGTATTGCTGGTGCCGTACGCAGCACGAATGAGTACTTGCCGCCAGTTATTTCGGCGCCGAAATAGTAATTGGCTGCCAATTGAAATGACAGGCTGTCTTTGCTCTTAGCTTCGCTTTGGCTGGCTTGCAAGTTGACCTTAATGCGGTCGGGGACATAAGTGGCGACCAGGAAACTGCCCGCACCCCATTCGGCGAAATCAGTACCTTGCGCTAATCCGCATTTGATGCTATATGCTCCGGTGCGGGCGCTGCCCACCAGCGGCAGCACCAGGCTGCCGAAGCCATACTCATCTAGCGTCAAGCGGTGCTTTGTCAGCTCAGCATTAGAGGGATCGGTGACTAGTATCTCACAGGGTGAGTTGGCCAGTGGCGTCAACTTGCCAGTGGCTCGCTGACGGACAAAGACGAAGATTTGAATGTTTTCGCCGGGACGACACGCCCCTCGCTCAGTATAGACAAAGGCCTTTGGCCCGAGACTGTGTGTTTCGCCGTGGTTGGCAAAACTGCTCAAAGAGTGGCCGGCTGTCAGTTGATAGAAAGAGATATCGTCGTCTTTTTTGGCGATTATGCTTTGCACGAAGTCACCCTTGTCAGCTTTATAAGTCGGTTCATAACTCAGGATGGCCTCGCCTTGCGGGCCACTGGTTCCTTCGGCCACAAGCTGGTTTTTATAGCTCAACAGGGTTATCTTAGCACCTGGCACGGCTTGGCCGGTCGCAAGGCTGCGGATAAACACCGCCGCGGACTGATTTTGCCCATCTAGGCTTGCCTGGATGGCTAAGTCGGTCAGAATTAGCATATTGCTATCATAGCCAGAGTAATCATCGGTGTGTAGCGTCAGCCAGTATACGCCTGGAGTGCGTTCTTTCATTACGCACGATAAATCCAAAGAATAGTTAATTAACTCATTGCGCGGCAATGAGACCTTTATCTCCGCCTGGGATTGGGGTTGCAGGCGCCGCTGGGCCGCATATGAATCTAAGGTAAAAGGATTGAGGTTATTCTCATAAAATTTTGCTAATTTTACTCGCAGTGCCTTGGTGTTGCCGATTTGTATCGGTAGGGTGAAATTCTGACTCTGCAAAGGGAAATACAGGCTCTTAGTCAGGAATTGCACTGTGGGTGCCAGCGGCGGAGTCGTGAAAGAGAGCAGGGCTGGGACTTTGAGCGTCGCTTGCCCGGATTCGCTGCGTAATCCTGGCGCAATTGTCAGAGTATATTCGGTCTCGGGCTGAAAATCTCCTACAACTCTCCAGCAGCTGCCATAATAGCGTGAAACTTTAAGCGACAGTGGCGGGGATATGCTTAGCAGTTCTTGGAGGTTGTCGCTGTTGATGCGCTGATTGAATTCGAGGTTAAAGTTCTTGGAGTATTCGCTAAAATAACTCTCGCAGATAAAAAGATTCTGATCGCTGTCCTCACCATTCTCGCTGGCCGCATTTGTCTCGTCAGCCAACGCTGTGGCCTCGGAGGTCGAGTCGCCAACAGGACCTCGCCACGTGAAAACTCGCCCCTCCCGCTGGCTGAAAAAATATACATTGAACAACAACGATAGCGCAAAAACAATACCCACAAATACTCGCAATAATAATTTTTTCTGCATAGTCCCTTCCCCCCTAGTGTAAAAATTTTATCAACTAAATAATCTACTCCACTACCGGGCCAATCCTCCTCCTGAAACAATCAAGGCTAAACCGGCAAAATCCCTGGACCAAAGATCTGATTCGTTATATGCCTGATTACCTCCTTCTGATTGCGTAATAGTTGGCCAATAAGTTATTTTTCTGGCTTCAAACTCCGCAAAATAATTATCTCGAGCCGTTATTATAACAACGCTCAGAATGCGTTTTTTATTAGCCATAACTTACTTTTTCAGTTATTTTTTATTCTCGCAGTTGCCATAATATTACTCTCTTGTGGGCAGGTTGCTTTGGCTGAGATGATTCTCACTTTTTGGGCATTGAGACAAATCTAGACAACGCCACCTTTTGCCTAGATTTATAGTATTCTCTGTACTGGAGCGATAAAAGTCAACGCCATAAACGTATTGTTGCCATTGTAGGGTTATATTAATAATTTTACCAAACGAGTTCGAGTTTGGTTCAGCTATCGCAGAAAACAACTATGCAACAAGATAAAATACGCAACATTGCCATTATTGCCCACGTTGACCACGGTAAAACTACCTTGGTGGATGAGCTATTCAAGTTCGGAGGGTTATTTCGCGACAACCAAAAAGTCGCTGAGCGGCTGATGGACTCCAATGAATTGGAGCGCGAGCGCGGCATCACCATCACCTCGAAGAACGGCTCTTTTTCGTATAAGGGCTACTGCATCAACATCATCGACACGCCCGGACACGCTGATTTTGGCGGTCAAGTCGAGCGGGTATTGCGGATGGCCGATGGCGCGCTGCTGTTGGTCGATGCTCAGGAGGGCCCGATGCCCCAGACGTTCTTCGTCTTGAAGAAAGCCTTGGCGCTGGCTTTGCCGGTGATTGTGGTCATCAACAAGATTGATAAGCCGGCGGCCAGGTCATATTGGGCTGTCGATCAGGTCTTTGATTTATTCGTCAAGCTCAATGCCCCGGATCACCTGCTGGATTTCTCGGTGGTCTATGCCTCCGGCCGTGATGGTTATGCGATTGACAACTTGGATGACGAGCGCCGCGACTTAGCGCCGCTTTGTGAGCATATCATCAAACACATCCCGGCGCCCTCAGGCGATAACGACGGTCCGCTGCAGATGCTGGTCAGCACATTAGATTATTCGCCGTATCTGGGCCGACTCAGCGTTGGTAAAATCACCAATGGCCGGATGAATATCAACAAGGAGATTGCGGTGGTGATGCGTGATGGCCAAGTTAAGCCCGCTCGCATAAGCAAGATTTTCCGTTTTGAATCCAACCAAAAGGTGGTGGTGGAGGAGGCCTGTTGCGGGGATATCGTGGCCACTGCTGGGATGGACGAAGTCACCGTCGGCTGCACCTATACCGACCCCGATGACCCACGGCCGTTGCCGCCAATGGAAATCGACCCGCCGACAATCGCTATGAGTTTCGTGCCGAATGATTCGCCTTTTGCTGGGCGGGAGGGGCAGTTTGTGACCTCCCGGCATATCGCTGAAAGAATTTATCGCGAAACGATGTCCGATACCGCTTTGCAGGTCACGCCTTTGCAGGATGGGATGGGCTACCGGGTCGCCGGTCGGGGCGAATTGCACTTATCTGTCCTGATAGAAAAAATGCGCCGCGAGGGCTATGAATTTCAGGTCACTCGGCCGCAAGTGATCTATAAAGAGAGTCCCGAGGGTGCGCCTTTGGAGCCGTACGAGGAGTTGACCATTGACGTGGATGAGGCGTTCGTAGGTCCAGTGATGGAGAAACTCGGCCAGCGCAAAGGGCGGGTGCAAATTATGGATACTGGCAATGGCATGGCCAGGCTGGTGTACACAATCCCGACTCGTGGATTGCTCGGCTACCGTTCGGAATTTCTTACTGACACCCGTGGCCTAGGGGTGATGAATTACGTATTTTCAGGCTATGAGCCATACGCCGGCGATATCCGTTTCCGGATTCGCGGCGCGCTTGTCTCGATGATGGAGAGCCACTCGGTCGCTTTTGCGCTGTTCAATTTGCAGGACCGCGGCCGGTTATTCATTGGCCCAGGCGTTAGGGTCTATGCTGGTCAGATTATTGGCGAGCACTGTCGCGAGGGGGACTTGGTGGTCAATCCTGCCAAAGGCAAGAAGTTGACCAATATGCGTGCCTCCGGTACGGACGAGAGCGTCACCCTGACACCGCCAGTACACATGAGTCTGGAGGATTGCATCTCATACATCAATGAAGATGAGTTGGTGGAAATAACCCCGAAAAATATTCGGCTGCGAAAAAAATCTTTACGCAAATGGGGGTAACGGCTAGAATGAGTGCGCATTTGGCCAAGATGGGCGACCGCCTGAAAATTCACTATATCTGTTACGACAGCGCGGGTCAGGAATTAGAATCGACAATCCCGGCTGAGCCGCCGCTGATTACTCTCGGCGAAGAGCAGATTCTGCCGGCACTGGAGAAAGCGCTGGTCGGTTTGGCGGCTGGTCAAAGTCGGACGGTAACGCTGTCGCCGGCTCAAGCTTTTGGTGAATACCAAGAAGACTTGGTGGGGTATATTCCTTTTGCACAGCTGCAACTCGACGGTGAAGAGCCACAGATTGGTTTACAGGTCGCCATTGCTGATGCTCAGAACGAAGAGCCGCTACTGGCCGAAATCACCGATGTGGA
>CAZUCG010000114.1:0-7488 GCA_964619145.1 uncultured Lentisphaeraceae bacterium
CTGAAGGCGCTGCTGATTGCCGAAGTCGGGGAATTGCGGGTGGACCCGGCCGACAAGTACTACGTCGCCGGACTGCCTATGGATCGTGAGGAACTCAGCGAATTTATCCTGGCGCACAACTTGCGGGCGGTATCGGCCGTACTGGCCGCCGTGCCCAATTCCGTGGACGACTCGCAGACTCGCCTGGGACTCGATTACCTGCTGAATTACCTCTGGCGAGGTGACTACACGATCGAAAATGACTCCCGCAGCGCTAACGACCGTTATTCTGGCAATATCCAGAATGATGGCCGCTACAGCGTCATCCCGAGTATGCACGGCGGCCTCGTGACCAGCCAACAGTTGCGCGCCATCGCCACTGTCGCCGATCGCTATAACGCTATGATTAAGGTCACGGGCGCGGACCGCATTGGTCTATACTCAATCGAAAAAGGCGATTTGGCGCGCGTCTGGCACGAACTCCAGATGGACTCCGGTCACGCCTTCACCAAGTGTTTCCGGGCCTGCAAAACTTGCGTCGGCTCGACGCACTGCCGCTTCGGGCTGATGGACTCGCTGGGCCTTGGCCGTCGCATTAGCGAGCGTTACCAGGGCGTAGCGGGGCCAGGTAAACTGAAAATGGGTGTCTCAGGCTGCCCCCGCAATTGCTCCGAAGCCACCATCAAGGACCTTGGTATCGTCGCCGTGGAAGATGGCTGGGATATCTATTTCGGTGGCAACGGCGGCGCCCGAGTGTGCGTGGCACAAAAAGTCACTCAAGTCAAGACGGACGATGAAGTGATCCGAATCGCCGACCGCTTTTACGAATACTACCGCCGGCACGCCCGCTATGGCGAAAGAACAGCACCGTTTATAGAACGCGTAGGCTTATCGACGGTCGTGGACGCAGTGCTGAACGCACCAGAAGAGGAACTTATGGAATTGGAAAACAGCTTTCAGAAAGCTCTCGACAATTACCGCGATCCGTGGCTGGAAGCGACCGAGACCGGCCCGGATAAACAGCCCGCGCTCGGCGTCCAGTCGGACGACGGCTACGTTTCTGTGGCCCGGGTCGAGGATATCCCGATTGGGTCGTCAAACGTATATACCGTCAATGACCTGCCAGTCGCGATTTTTCACGGCCGTGATGGCCGCTGGGTGGCTGCCCACGGCGTCTGCCCGCATAAAGAGGGGCCGATTGTTGACAGCATCTACGGCAATGGACGACTGGTGTGTCCGCTGCACAACTACTCCTTCAGAGTCGATACGGGCGTTTGTGATACCCCAGATATAGACCCGCTCAAAATCTACACGGTCACTACCCGGGAGGGACAAATATGGGTCAAAACGTGAGCAAAACCAACTTGGAACAAGTTGAACCGCTCCCGACTTTGCCGGTAAGTCTGCTGTCGCGCGGTCGCCCCTGCTTGGTCGTAGGCGCCGGCAAGATTGCCGCCCGTAAGGCCGAGCAACTATGCGAGGCCGACGCTTGCGTGACTATGGTGGGCATAGCAGCTGGCGGCACGGCCCACGCTTTGGCAGCTCGGGGGCGTATTCAGCTCCTGGAGCGCGAGTTCCAGGAGGAAGACGTCGTCGGTATGTTCCTGGTTTACGCCGCCACAAATGACGCCGCCGCCAATCGTAGCGTGTTGGAAGCCTGCCGCCGCCACGGCATTCTCTGCGGTTGCGTAGATGTTCTCTGGCGGGATGGCGACCTGATCAGCCCCGCCGTATTACGGCGAGACGACCTCACCCTGGCGGTGTCGACTGGTGGGCGTGCCTGCCGACGCTCGCGACTCGTCCGCGACAGCCTTTCGCGGCATCTTAACGAGCTGGACACGGCCGAGCTGCTGGTCATCGGAACGAGCCACCAGTATATTCCGTTGCGGCAACTGGAAAGCTACTGCCTCAGCGAGCGCTTGGAGCAGACTGGACGCTTGCTCAGAGGCGTGCGGGGACTACACGAATTTCTGCTCTTGAGTACCTGTAACCGCGTCGAATTGCTGGCGTTGGCCGCCACCGACGAGGATGTTCACGAACTGCTGCGACGTGCCGTGGGGCTTGGCTTGCTACCCCCAGATGCCTACTATATCAGGCGTGGCGCTGCTGCCTTCGAACACGCCTCGCTGTTGGCCGCCGGGCTGCTCTCGCAGACTATCGGTGAGAGCCACATCGTGGCCCAGATCAAGGACGCCCTCACAATGGCCGAAGGCTTCGGCTGGTCGGGCGGCGTTATGCAGGCCTGGATGTCGAGCGTGCTGCACGTTTCCAAGGAAATTCGTGCTGTCACCAAGCCTGCTTTGCCGAACGCTGACCTGGAGGAGTTGATCGTCGCTTACTTAGAGTCCCAGCGACCCGGCTTCGGGGACGAGATGGGAATGGTGATTGGAACGGGTAGCGTCGGCAGTCGTCTCGTCGAGCAGCTTATGGCCCGCGGCGGCAACGGGCGCCTTTACTGGTGCTATCGCACACGGCCAGCAGAAGTGCCGCTTGGGTGGCAGAACCGCATCGTGGTGCTGGCACTGTCTGAAATCAAAACTGTCCTGAACGGCTGCGCCTACGTCGTCGCTGCAGTCAGCGGCGCGACACAGGTGCTGCGGCCCGAGCACGCGGCACAGTTTGCCAATACGGCTGAAGTCCTGATTGTTGACGCCGGTATGCCGCGTAACGTAGACCCCGAGTTAGCCGTCTGTGTGCCCGGGCTACGGCTGCTGAATCTTGCCGAGCTCAAACAGTGGCAACACTGTGACCCAGACGAAATCGCTAGCGCAATCAAGCAGGGACAACTTATTGTCAACGAACATCGTGATCTGTATGAAAAAACTATTCGCAACATTCAGAGTCGGCACGCGAGCGAGTAAACTGGCGCTGCTGCAGACCGAACAGAGCATTGCTCGCCTGAAGCACCTGCTGCCGGACCATACCTTCGCTATCTGTCCACTCACATCGCCAGGAGACCGCGACCGTAAGACAGACCTGCGCGAGAGCCCCGCCGATTTCTTTACCCGTGATTTGGACGAGGCGCTGTTTCGCGGCGATCTTGATTTCGCCATTCACAGTGCGAAAGATATGCCGGACCCGGCTGCGGCAGGGCTGGACTGGTTCTGGCTTCCCTGGCGCGAGGATGCCCGCGACTGCCTGATATTCTCGGCCGCCTGGCGAGCCGTCGGCCTCCCGTCGGGCGCGCGGATTGGTGTCAGCAGCGAGCGTCGGATGGCCTACTGCCGCAACCGCTTCCCCACGGCCCAGCTGTTGCCTATCCGTGGCGATATCGAGCAACGTCTGGCCCAACTCGATGCCGGTCATTACGATGCGCTTATTATGGCTGGCGCCGCTCTGCTTCGTCTCGATTTGCAGACCCGCATTGACGAATGGATTCCGACGACTGAATTGCCCACGCCAGCTGGGCAAGGCGCCTTAGGTGTCTCGTTCCGGCTGGGCGATCCGCGCTTGACTCGCCTGCGTACACTCTTTACCCGCCCCGCCTTGTTTGTCGGTGCCGGCGCTGGCTCGGCCGGTATGTGTACCAGCGATGGACTTGCGGCCCTGAAAGCCTGCGAGGTGTGCATTCACGACGCCTTGCTTGATCCATTTCTTTTGACCGCGCTGCCAGCTGACGCGGAACGAATCGACGCCGGCAAACGCGCCGCAAGTTGCACGCTGGCGCAGGACGAGACCACCGCCCTGATCCTTCAACACCTGCGTCGCGGTCGCCGAGTGGTACGCCTGAAAGGCGGTGATCCGGGCATCTTCGGCCGCTTGGCCGAGGAAACAGAAGCGCTGCAAGCCTTAGGATTGCCTTTTTGGGTGCTTCCCGGCGTCAGCAGCTTGAACGCAGCCACAACCGGCACCGGCATACTGTTGACCCGGCGCGGCGGGGCACACGGTTTTTGCGCCCTCTCGGCCCGGCGGGAGGGCGGTGCCAGCGCCGACGTATCGGCATCGGCACGCGCTCGCTTGCCAGTCGTTTTCTTTATGGCGGGCCGTGCCGCGGCTGCCGTCACGGAGCAACTCCAGCGCGACGGCTGGCCCAATAGCACCCCCGCGGCTGCCGTGTTCGCAGCCGGGAGTGAAGAAGAGACTATCGTCGCTGGAACACTTGAAAACCTCGCCTCGCGCCTGGCGAGCATCGCCGCCGCCGCCGATGCCGCGAGCGCTGGAAATGCATCTCCGTCGGCCCCCGCCCCCCCGGTGTTGCTGATTTGCGGTGCGGCGGCGGCGGCCGGTTTCCGCCCTGACTTGGGGGCTTTGCGCGGCCAGCGGGTGCTGATTACTTGCAGCGAAACACTGCAGGCTCGGGCCGTAGCGCTGGTCAGGGACTACGGCGGCATCCCAGTTGCCCGGCCCCTGATTCGACTTTCGCCCTGCTTGGAAGAAACTAGCTGGCTTTGCGAACTGCCAAATTATGCTTGGGTTGTTTTGACCTCGCCCTCCGCCGTGGATGGACTTATGCAGTGCCTGCGTCAGGCGAAAGTCGACCTGCGCCGTCTGCCCCGGCTGCTCGTGGCCGGACCTGGCACGGCCGCCCGCTTGGCGGAATTCGGTCTCCAGGCCGATGCGCAACCGAGTGCGAACTATGGCGCCGCAGGGTTGCTGGCCTGCGCCCGCGGCGCGCTGTCTTCCGGCGAACGAGTACTGCGCTTGCGCTCAAATCGGGCTGGCACCGGATTGACGCTTGCGCTGCGGGAATTAGGGCTGAGCGTCGATGACGTCGTGCTGTACCGCAATGAGCCGGTCCATTACGACTGCAAACCACGTTTTGAACTGGTTCTTTTCGCCAGTGGATCGACTGTCGAGGCCTTCCTGGCCGAGTGGGGACCCGAGGCGCTGGCGGGAAAAATCGTGGCGGCATTTCCCGGTTCCGCCTGTGCGGCGCTTGCCAAAGCAGGCGTCTCTGTTGCTGTCCAGGCGTCGGAGTCAACTCTGGAAAGCTGTGTTGGAGAATTGGCCCTGCACGAAGTGCGGCGAGCCTTGGAGGAATAATAATGAACACATATCCTGAACGCCGCCTGCGCCGCTTGCGGCTGACGCCACAATTGCGCCAGATGACTGAAATGGCGTTTCCTGGCCCGGAGCGCTTTCTCTGGCCGGTCTTTGTGGTCGAGGGTCGCAACGTCAAAACGCCGCTCGAAGCTATGCCGGGCCAATTCCGCTATAGCGCTGATATGCTGCTGGAAGCACTCAAGCCGGTGGTAGAGATGGGCATCGGCGGGGTCCTCATCTTCGGAGCAATCTCAGATAGCCATAAGAGCGCCGCTGGCGATCCGGCCTGCGATCCGGCCGGCGTCGTGCCGCAAGCCGTCCGGCTCGTGCGACAACGGTTTCCAGATTTGGTCGTGTTCACCGATGTCTGCCTCTGCGCATATACCTGCCACGGCCACTGCGGTCCGTTGAATGTTCGCGGTGACGTCGATAACGATGCCGCCGTCGAGCTGCTGGCCCGGACGGCTGGCGTGCACGCCGCGGCCGGCGCGACAGGCGTGGCGCCCAGTGCTATGATGGACGGGCAGGTGCAGGCAATCCGACGAGCGCTAGATGCTGACGCTCAGGCCGAGACGTTGATTATGAGCTACTCGACTAAATTCGCCTCTTCCTTCTATGGCCCTTTTCGCGAGGCCGGTGGTTCGACCCCGCGCCAAGGCGACCGCCGCGGCTATCAGGCCTCCTACGCGGACCCGCGCCGGGCGCTACTCGAATCTGCGCTGGACGAAGCCGAGGGCGCAGACATCTTGATGGTCAAACCGGCCCTCTGCTACCTGGATATCATCGCCCGCTTGCGCGAACGGACCGATTTGCCGCTGGCCGCCTACAATGTAAGCGGCGAATATGCGATGCTGATTGCCTCCGCCGAACGCGGCTGGGGTGACTTGCGCAGTATGGCGCGTGAATCCATCGCCGGCATCGCCAGGGCTGGCGCCGATATCATTATTTCGTATTGGGCCAACCGCTACACGGAGGTATTTAATGAAAGGTCATAACCACGCCCCGACCGCGGCAGCCGCCTCAGCGGCGCTGTTCGAGCGGGCTCGCCGGGTGATTCCCGGCGGCGTCAACAGTCCTGTGCGCTCATTTCAGGCCGTCGGCGGTGAACCGACCTATATGGCCCGGGCCAAAGACGCGCGGCTTTATACGGCCGATGGACGCGAGTTGACCGACTTTTGCGGTTCCTGGGGGGCGCTGCTTTTTGGCCACGCCCGCGCCGAGATTTGCGAGGCCATCGCTCGCGCGGCCCGCGATGGTACGAGTTTTGGCGCCAATACCGCAGCTGAAGTTGACTTCGCAGAGCGCCTCGTGCGGCTTGTGCCGGGTTTGGAGATGTTGCGCTTGGTCAGTTCCGGTACGGAAGCCGTGATGACTGCAGTGCGCCTCGCCAGGGGATTTACCGGCCGGACAAAATTGCTGAAGTTCAGCGGCTGTTACCACGGTCATACTGATGCAGTGCTAGTGCAAGCCGGCAGTGGGCTGCTCACCGGCGGCATTGCGTCTTCGGGCGGAGTGTCGGCAGCGCTGGCAGCCGAAGTGCTGGTGGCGCCCTACAATGACGCTAATGCGGTCGCTGAGCTAGTACAGGCGCATACTGACGACCTCGCCGCTATTCTAGTGGAACCAGTGGCGGCCAATATGGGCGTGGTTCCACCTGAACCCGGCTTCCTGGAAGCGTTGCGGGAGTTGGCTGACCGCAGTGGGGCGCTGCTTATCTTCGATGAAGTCATTACGGGATTCCGTTTCGGTCCCACGACCTTTGGCGCTTTGCAGGGCATAACTCCAGATCTGATGTGTCTCGGGAAGATCGTAGGCGGCGGATTGCCGTTAGCCGCAGTTGGTGGACGCACCGCTGTGATGCAAGCATTGGCGCCGCTTGGCGACGTCTATCAGGCGGGCACCTTGAGCGGCAATCCAGTGGCAGTGGCGGCTGGCTTAGCGACGCTGCGGCTGATCGAAACCGAGCCGCCGTATGCGCGCTTGGAGTTGCTCGGTGAACGCCTGGCGACGGGGCTGCAGAATGCGGCCCAAGATGCCGGGCTGCCCCTAGTCTGTGCGCGAGTCGGTGGGATGTTCACGCCATTCTTCCTCGCCTCGCCGCCGCGGAACCTAGCTGCAGTCAAGCAGGCTGACACCGAGCTCTTCGGTGCTTTCTTTCGCGGGATGTTAGCCGCCGGATACTACTTGCCCCCTGCCCAATTCGAGGCCGGATTCATCTCTGCCGCGCATTCGGAGGCAGAGATGGACGCATTTATCCAGGCCGCCAGGCAAGTCCTGACCGCTGTTGGACGCTAATCCGAGACATCTGGCTTTTTCTCGACTAATTGTGTCTCGGCAGAGCCAGTCTCTGCAGAACGCAATTAGTTTTTCAATTACCAACTCGGCCTTAGCAAAGCTGTTCGGCAATAATCAACTTGTTGTTCAGGGGCAACTTCACACTCGGACAAAGAACAAGTGAGCTGACTACGTACGTTCAGAGTTATGCATAGGCGGCGACTCGACGAGAATGGGACATCATCTCGTCGG
>CAZUCG010000115.1:0-7439 GCA_964619145.1 uncultured Lentisphaeraceae bacterium
GTCCGGTCCGAAGGTTTTCTCTACGATCGCCAGGGAACGTTTGTAGAGCGTCTCGGCTTGGGTGTACTCACCTTGTGCCTTGTACAACGCCGCGAGGTTGTGCAGGCTGTTGGCCACATCGGGATGATTGGGAACCATTGTTTGCTCGACGATTTGCAATACTTTCTTCGCCACAATGATGGCGTGATCATAGCGACCTTGCTTGTACAGCGATATTACCTCAGCGTTGAGACTCTCCAATTCATTGCCTTGAGCATAAGCAGTTATGCCTGCGCAGAAAATAGACAGAAATGTTATCAATCCCGACCTTAGTCTTTTCATAATTCTCTTCCTTCGTGAGTGCTGCGTTACTCGAAAATCAACAAAATGAAATTCGTTTTTTGTGTTCAAGGCAGTTGCCATCTTATCTGGCCAAATCTACTATTAAAACCAGACAAAACCACCCTGCAGGCCTTGAGAAGAAACGGAGCTGAGGCAGCCCCGAGATGAATGACTGCTACATTGGATGGGCAATTTTGTTGCAATTGAACATCACACTTTACAAATAATAGTTCAATACGATGGGAAATCAAGTGAAAGAACATAAAAGCATCGAAGACAGGGTATTTTATTAATTTTGGATATAGAACTATCTTTTGTCAGATGGATCATCGGTCAAAATACTCAAACAGAAGGACTCCCTACTTGTTAAATGGCCTCGCAGTTTCATTTTTCAAAGGCAGTAAGGTTTTGTCTGATTGCAGGCGCAAAATTTGTCTGGTAGAATAAGTGGCAGAGTCCTTCCAGCCTTAAATCAACAGCAGTTACCACAAAAATGGCAGTTGATTTTTGAAATTCCCGAGTAACCAGCACAATTATGGCTGTTTTTTGCTGGATTTGCAAAACCAGGTATTGAAGATTTTAACCAGGCGCAGTAAAGTAAATTTTGCCGAAGATGCATTAACTGAAATGGTGTCCGCCTGGTTGATTGGATTGGTTGAAGCTTGGCTCGCCGTGAATAAGGCATAAAATCTCAAGCAAAAGATGGCTGGCAAAGGATTTTGCCGAAACACAGTCAAATAGCGCACCTATACTGCTGGAGTGTTTATTTATGTTTGAACTCAAACCAGATTTTGACGAGGTATTTGGTCGGTTTGAAGCCTGGTGGCGTGCCGAAATCATCGACCGACCGCTCTTTTCTCTGCGCCTACCAGTACCACCCGAAAAGCGGATAAAGATCCCCACCAAGACATTCGAAAAGCCGCGAGATCGCTGGCTCGACACCGAATATATCGTGGCAACTGCCGAAGCCAGGCTGGCAAATGACATTTTTTTTGCCGATAGCCTCCCCATCGCCTTCCCCAACCTCGGCCCAGAAATATTCTCGGCCTGCTACGGTTGCGAACTTGAATTCGGCGACAGCACTTCCTGGAGCAAGCCAATTCTCAAAGACCTTTCCGAAGATTCGTTGTCCGGCCTGACTTTCCGTATGCATGGCTTCCCCTGCAAAAAACTAGTTGAAATCACCGAGGCCTTGCTAGTTGCCGGCAAAGGCCGATTCATCGTCGGCTACACTGATATGCACCCAGGTGGCGATGCCATTGCCGCTTTCCGAGATCCGCAGGAGCTGCTGCTTGACACTATCGATAATCCCGAGGCCGTTAAAAAACTCGTCGGTCGCATCACTAGCGATTTTTTTCGCTTCTATGATTTTTTCTACGAGCTTCTGACTGCCGCCGGTATGCCTTGCACGTCTTGGCTGCCGGCAGTCGGTAAAGGCAGATATCACATCCCCTCCAATGATTTTTCCTGTATGATTTCGGACACGATGTTCGAGGAGCTTTTTATTCCGGGCATTATTCGCGAATGCCGCTATATGGACCGTTGCATCTACCATCTTGATGGACCGCAGGCCCTGCGCTATCTAGACAGACTGCTGGAGATTCCTGAAATCCAGGCAATTCAATGGGTGCCCGGCGCGGGCTGTGGCGACTGGCGTGAATCCATTCCCGTTTACCAGCGTATGCAAAACAAGCATAAGGCTTTCTATATCCAGGCGATTCCCGCCGCCGATCTAGATGAGCTCTTTACCCTACTGGCTCCAGAAGGCGCCTGGATCAGCCAAGTCAGCGGCATCAGTACAATCGACGAGGCGAACGCAGTTATGAAAAAAATTAGCCGTTGGACCCGACGGCGCTGAACCGGCCGGACTGATTTTTTGCCTCCAGAGCCGAAAACAGAGTCGACAGATTTGGACCAGAGACTGAATGCCGCTATGACGATGGCAACAATCCTAACCGTAAGCATAATTGCTTTGGCTTTCTGCATAGAGTTCCTCATCAAGCGTCGCGCCAGAACTGCGGTGTCAGCAGTGGGCTCCCCGTTGCGGCGCTTGTTCGGCCAGTTTCCACAGCATAAGCTCCACCTTCTTGGGGTCTCGAATGTTCAGAAATCCCAAGTCCCACGCGTGTTGTTTACCTTCGGAATTTGAGCACACACGTTGCCCCAGAATCACATCCCCAGACCCGTCACGTTTCTCTCGCCGGTAAAATGTTCTGAAGCCTGTCCGGGAAATAACTTCGAATTGTTGTTGACCAACCGGCACCGGCAGCAAATATGATGGCGCGACGGTCTGTTATGACGTAAACCGTCTTGCGTGCCTCCCGAGATGCCCGCAATGGAACTGCCAGCATAACAATGCCGATCAGGACAAATGGTATGCCGAAGAGAGGAAAGAGACTGAATTCACTCTTGTTGAAGTCGGGCAACTTGAATCCCAAAGCTTCGCATATCCAGAGTGCTTTATTGTCGATAGCGAGAAATCCAATTCGTAGTGTGGGACAAGGGCAGCACTCCACCTGTAGGCCACTGCAATAAAATGAGTTAATACACCTCAATAGATAGCAAATTTATCCTGCCGGTGAATTTTCGGATATTAGCGGATTTTTATTTAATTTCCTTCTCTGCGCCACAATGCGAACAGTTTGGCAGCATTGTATGTCTTATCTTTTGACAAACAGGACATTCCTCGAATAAGCTGCTGCCGCACGATGGGCAAGTATAAACTTCATTTTGCTCGTTGCATCCGCCTTGCGGAATGACAATTTTATTGACTGTTCGACGAGTCCAGAACATAAAACGCCGAGGGCCGATGTGGATGGGATATTCACACACAGGGCAGAGGAAGCGTTCGTATGCCTCGCGGTATTGCTTGATCAGCCACTGTGTCTTTGGGAATGCGATCGTACGGATAAAATAGATCAACAGCCGCGCTACCACCATCAGGAGAACACCGATCAAGATGTACTTGAAGTACTTGCTGGGAAAATATTCGTGTACCACAAGAGAGACTTTGATCAGTGTTGAAACGCCGAATGCAAGGGACAACGGGAAGTAAATACTTGACCGCTTCAGGATGATAAGCCCTGCAGCGACAACAAGAATAGGTAGCAGAATTGCCAATTGAAGCATCGCCAACTTCAGGCGGTGTTTTTGGCTGAGGCGGTGGAATTCATTTCGGGCCGGCTGCTGCTGCTGCTCAAGATATTGGTCCACCTGCTTCTTCTCTTGAATGAGAGCCTGCTTTTGCTCAAGCAAGTCCGATACAGTCTGACTCAGTTCCTGGTACTTTTTTTGGTTATCCAGAAAGAGCTTCAGGCTGTCAGTGAAGTTTGCCTGCTCATTTTCTGAAAAAGTGACGCTCTTCTGGATGCCTAGTTTTTGAAGCTCAATAAGTTGGTTGATCGTCTGCTGCAGATTGCGGGAACTATCACCGAGCACCCGTTGTTTCTCTGTTTGGTTCTCAATCAGAAGAGAAAGGTCCGCAATCTGTTTTTCAAGCGCGCTACGTTTTGCCACCAGGTCCTTGTCAAGGTGCTTTAACTCAATGCTGCTATAGTCTGGACCACGGATGGACCGGATGTCGTTTACAAAAAATCCCAGTATCCAGAAAATCAGCACCGCTAAGGCCAGAGTAAACAACCGTATGGCAAAACGGTGATACCAAGTGCCCTTTGACTTCGCATTAATCGTCATTTTTCAGTGCCTTTTGTCTTCGGTTGGTATTGACTTATTTCTTGTTAAGAGGCATTGCATTTGAAAAAAGTGTATCTGCCCTTATTTTTTGAGAGTTGCAGTAGCAAAATAAAAGGAGAAGCAGATGCCAGATAAACTAACTCGGGTTTGTTCATTTGCAACTCGAAAATGAGTTTCTCTAGATGAAAATGCTGCTGCCAAATGAAAAATTAACTGCACCTTGGCAAGGAGGTCATAAATGACACAAACTGCTTCGCTTCCGTTGTTGCCTCGCATTGATCAGAAGCTATATCTGGCCGCATTAAGTTACTACTCGCAAAGTCCGTTTGCGGCATTTGACATTCTGGGCTATACTCAAGAAGACGATCCTCTCTGCCGACTGCGAATTACAGATTTTTCGATTGCCGATGAGAAAAAATTTTATCTTGTTTTTGCTGGCTTACATGTCGGCGGAGAACATTCGGCATTGCACGGGATGTTGTGTCTGATTGAATTCCTGCTCTCACCAGCGGCAGAAAAATACCTGAAAAAATATGTTCTGATTTTTTTGCCAGTTTTGAATCCGTATGGTTGTTTTCGCAAGGACCAGGATCAGTATCATTGTACGAGTGCCGGAACAGATCCATATACTGCCAATTATGGCGATTGTTTTGACTGGGAACGGCTCGTCTTGAAGGACCCAGAGAGCAATCCTGAACTGGTCGCTTTTTGCCAGGTAATGGATGAGGAGGTCCCTGAATTGCTTTTCGATATGCACGGCTGCAATCGGCGATATCCTCAGCAGAATATGCGAGGCACAATTGGCAGCTCGCTAAGTAACCAAATCCTCTGGCCCTGGTCAACTCGTCTTCTGCAAGTATTGCGTTCTGGCGTTGCTGATGGACATACTGCGGTGTATGATTTAGAGGAAAATTTACAGCGAATACCTGCCAGTGTTGCAATGCAACAATTATGCCCACACCGCTTCCGCCAATCCTGGGAGCACGCTTATACTGACCTCTACCCCTATTTGAAGTATCATACAATGCCGATTATCTGGGAAGTCGGCTGCGAAGAAACTGTCATCGATGCAGTGCAAAAGCTACTGGAATTTGGGCTGAAGCCGCCTTTGGAATGGAATGGCGGTTTGCCGGTTGATCATTTGTTGGCCGATCTGGGAAATTTGACAGTAACCAGTTATGGCATCCTCCCAGGGCAAAAGCGTCGCAGTCGAGCAGAACTCTGGAGCAAACTGGAGTCTCTGTGGACGCGCTATGCGGCTCCCGTTTACAATGGCTATCATTGTGTGGCAATGACGGTCGGTAAAGCCGGTATCAGAGAATTGTTTGGCGGCAAAAACTTTGCTTGTAAAAAAGGGATTCCGCTTTGTGAATTGAGCGAGGGGCGAGAAGATACAGAAACAGTTCGCTGGTCGAAAATCCGCTTGTTCCTTCAACACGAAGGAGATTTTAGTCAGATGCTATATCCAATGCGGCACGACAAATCAGAAAATATGCCGGAATGTACTGTTATTGAAAATGGCATCACCTTGCAAAGTCATTTGCCCTACTCGGCGCACTGTACCCTTACTATGAAAACAATCCATCTTAACGGTTATCCGCTCACACCAGACTCGGTCGACGGTTATGAGCTTCTCCCAATGCCTGATGGTTGGCATCTGTTTGTCAATATACCGCCTGAAAAATCTAAACAGCTCAGTTTGTATATCCTCACTGCAGAATATGACTCTGATGTAAAACTGCAGGATCACTGGTCACCTCCTGCAGAAATTATCACGCTTGCTAATGCTGGCATCTAAAGCAGATACATTCCAGCCGAGGGCCGATGATTCGTTGGGTGACGACACCACGACAATATCGGTCCCCTTGGGATTATGCCAGGTGTATCCAGGAAGCCGGGCGATGACTTTTTGCCATAAGGTTGGCGTTAAAGATTCGTCTTCAACAAAAAGACGACAGCACCCGACGTGGCGCTATTCTCTTCGAAGCAAACCTGGAAGCCATCACTTCGCAGTTTCCTGACGACATCAGCTGCCTGATATTACCAGCTCTTGATCCAAGGTTAAATGTCTGCCTTCGACATAGGTGGTGTGGTGCGCCTCTTTAATCAACGCCTCAGCACCCAGACCTCGTATCTAGTCATCCTACCACCGCGCCGCTTCCAGAAAATCGCGTGCCCATTCGATTTGCGTGATATCGGCGGTCATTCGGTTGCTGAATTTGGGGGCGAAGGTGGTTATGCTTTTTTTTCTTCAGGGCAAGGTCGATTTTTCTTATGCTATGACGATTTGATTAACGACTGCCTGTTCAAATTCCAGCAAATCGGTTTCAGCGTGAGTCCCCGTATTCAAATATGTCCCGCCTTTGCACGCTACAGCGCAGCAACTTTTTCACTTTGAGCGCAGGAAAGTCTTCGCCTGGTGTTTGTCGCCACCACAGGCGCGCAGCCAAAAAACAACAGGAGTTTCAGCGCTATGTCCATTTTATAGCTCTGCGAATATGGCCTGGTTGCGCGCGCACTGCCTATGCGTTCTTCTCCTATTCGAATCTGGCAAAGGGGAACCAGCACCAGCCATTCCAAGTAACCAATCTCCCTCCACCGATATTATAGGTGGTGCTTGCGTAGCTTGGCATCTGGTTGTAGGCCACAGTTTTGACGTGGAGGTCGGCATACAAGGCATTGCAGCCTCCGCCATGACGGCCATTGACCTGGTATTCGGCATTAATATTTCTGCATTTGTAATCCGTATAGCCGCTTCCGGCGCTGTCACATAATAATATCAGCTCAGCCGGAGCGGTGACTCGGAACATGTAGGTCGGCGTCGCCGCATGGCTGGTGTTATGCCCAAGCTGGGTATTGATGGCGACGGAGCGGTAATCCCCACCAGCTCCGCGATTGGCATCGATGCCGTTCCGCAGAGGCGCTCTTGCATCGGCGGGATTCACAGCCGGGCAGCTGAAAGCGCCGAATTTAGCAATCCCGGTAGTACTGTAAGTGATTCGTCCGATGTAGCTGGTTTCCTTGGGTTCGATATATCCGGTCAAGGGACCGCGAGCAGCCGCATCGTTGCCCACGTAAGTGAAATACCGAGCAGACTGATACTGCTTGTGGCAAGGGAAAACATCATTATAATCGGAGAAATACAAGCTGAGAACCTTGCCCAGCTGGGCGAAGTTATTCACGCAGCTGATGGTTTTGGCCTTCTCTCGCGCTTTCGATAACGCGGGCAGGAGCATTGAAGCCAGGACAGCAATAATTGCAATGACCACCAGCAACTCGATGAGCGTAAAGAAACGGCTGCGGCTTGCGCACAACCGAACAGAGACCCGACTTTTAGGGGTTGACTTTTTCATTGTTTTACCTCTGCTCGTATCTTGATTAGTGATTTTCATAGTTTTATTTAAGCCTAAATTTATGGGCAATGT
>CAZUCG010000116.1:0-7417 GCA_964619145.1 uncultured Lentisphaeraceae bacterium
AGTTTGGAGAAGGTGGATATGGGACGAATGGGACGTAGGGGACGAATGTACTGAGCGCATTCGTCCCCTACGTCCTATACGTCTCATTCGTCCCATTTTACCGCCCCTGCCGTCCCTACCGCTCCTGCCGCTCCTACCGCCCCTGCCGCTCCTACCGCCCCTGCCGCTCCTGCCGCTCCTGCTGCCTCTGCCGCTCCTGCTGCCTCTGCCGCTCCTGCTGCTCTTGCCGCCCCTACCGCCCCTACGTCCTATTTGTCCCATTTTAGCGTCCAATTGATGGGTGTTGTCTTGCCAAGGCAGAAAAGTCGTATATGTTAAGTGCGCGCTTTTTGAATCCTGCATAGCAACTAGAGGAGAATATTAATGGGCAAGTTTTGTGCGCATTTATCGGGTCAGGAGTTAGTACTTCAGCACGGACAGAATAAGATTGCGCTGGCTTGGCCGGCGGTCGCGGTCAGTATAAATGGCCGGCGAGTGTTGGCCAAGGAGGCCAGCAGCTCGCTGGAGAAGACGCCTACTGGCTGGCGACAATCATTTGCGAATGGTAAGCTGCAGTTCCTAGTCAGCCTTGAGATGTGTTCAGGATGGGTCAAGAAGCAACTTGAGATTTCCAGCACAGCGGAACTGCCCACTCCGGATTATGTCGAAGTCGATGCTCAGGAAGTGACGGATACCGCGTTGAGCCGCAGAGGATATGTGGCGACATTTGAGCAGACCCGCCGCCCCGGCGCCGAAGAAGAAGGCGGCGGTTTGATGCCGGGCTGCGGATACCCGCTGATTGGTCGGCAATTTTTCTGCGGCCTGGAGCACCCCGCGGCCTTTAACGAAATCAGCCGCCGCGGCCGCAGCAAAACCAGCTACACGCTACGGCATTTCCCGACTTGGGAGAACCGCCGCCTGGCAGCCATCGCGGCCGTCTTGGGAGTCGCTGATGCGCCGGAGGAGGTCTTTGGGCAGTACGTGTCGGCAATTCGTCTGCCGCGACAACAGAAGCCGATCTTCTCTTTTTGTTCGTTCTGGTCTGATCCATATTTGGGCAATTATGAATACGATGTCAGGAAAGACAATTATCTGAGTTTGTTGCGGGCCTTCTCCGCGCTCGGCTTGCGCCCAGATGTGATTACTCTGGATGCCGGCTGGCAAGACCGGCAGACGGTCTTCCACGCCAAAAAAGCCTTCGGCGGCGATAAGGCGCTGCGTGAGTTGAGCGAATCATTTCGCCAGCACGGCATTGCTTTAAGCCTATGGGTCTCTCACAACGGCCCGATGGGTATGGCACCGGATTTCTTGCGTCAACACGGCATTACGATAGGCAAGGGCGAAAGCGCAGCTTATTGTGGCGATAATTATGCCGTGCTGCTGGACGGAAAGCTGGAGGAGTTGCTGCAGAAACGCTTTTGTGATTTGGCTGGACCGGACTACCAAACTGTGCATTTCAAGATAGACTGGGATAACGATTGCGCCAGCAGTCCTGAATTCCAGGTGAAGTACCCGACGCGCAACCACGTCCGCCAGGCCAGCATCGACGCGATGTGCCGAATTGCGGCAGCGATGCGCTCTGTCAACCCCGCGGTCATCACGCGCAATGGCTGGTGGCCGTCGCCGTGGTGGCTGCAGCACGCCAATCATATCTTCCTCTCGGATTCCGGTGATTCGGAATACTCGATGTTGCCAGCAAAGACCCAACGCGATAGCTCTGCCACGCATCGTGATATTATATATTATAACTCGCTGCAGCGTGACCGCAGTGCAGTGCCGCTGGAATGTTTTGACAACCACGAATTGCCGCACGCCCGGCGTAATCCATTTGCAGAAGAGCGCGGTTCGTGGGCTAATAACCTCTGGTTGTCTGTAATGCGCGGCAGTTCTTATTTCCCCTATAAACTGCAGCCGGAGGCGCTTGAGGATTGGCAGGCCGAGGCGCTGGGCGCGATTATGGCTTTCGCCCGCAATTACGCTGAACATATAATCGTTGAGCACGGCCGGATGGTCCTTGGTCATCCCGGTAAAGGCGAGATATATGGCTTTCTGCAACCTGGCCAGGATAATAGCTGGTGTCTGCTGCGCAATCCACTGCCTATCCCCCAGACCTTGGCCTTCGATGCAGCCGCGATCACGGGCCAGCCGGCAAAAAGCGCAGCCCAGTTTTATCCTGATTACCGGTTGTTGCCCAGTCCCGGCGAGCTGACTTTCTTGCCTGGCGAGGTGAAGGTGATGATTATCAGTGGCAAGAAAATGTCCTTGCCCGGCAAGCAGCCATTGCAAATACAAGCTGAGGGCGACAGTTACCGTAGCTATCGGCCCTCGTCCTCCTGCCCGCAAGTGCCGCCTGTCTATCAATTGCCAAAGCTGGAATTTGGCGACTACAGCCATCAGACGGTGGAGGGACGCTTGCAACTGAAGTTCAAGCTGCTGGTGCCTTATCGGATGCGAAATTTCGAGTTGCAGCTAAAGATCAGCCATCCGGAGATGGACAAGCTGCAGTTATGGCTGGCGAATTCACGTTACGGGGGTTGGAATTTTTCCTGCTATCATATACCGTTGACCGAGGTCCCCTATAATCGGCCGGGTCACGGCGAAGCCAAGAACCCCGATGGTTTTCCCGAACGCCGCGAGCGCTTCTTCTCTGCCAGCATCCCACAGGGTGGCGAGCCGTATTTCAATCTTGAGTTCTCCGGCGCGGACGTGCAGCCGGAAAATCTGGAAATCTGGGTCTCTGGTTATGAAGCACCTGAACGCAAAGGCCAGCCCTGTACTGAGGCACCACTGGGCTTTAACCGGGGCTTGCCGTACCAGCATCCGCTCGGATTCCCGCTAGCATTGCGGTTGCTCTGATAAAACGCCAAAAGTGCGCTTAGTCGCACCAAAAAAAAGCCTTCCCTCGCAGCGGCGAGGGAAGGCTTTTTTACGTTGCTCAGCTTGCCAGCGCCATAATCGATGGCGGCAAGCATAAGCTATGGATATTAATCCCGGGCGCCGTGCTTCTTGCTCTCGATGACATCGCGGATGATCTGGTCGAGATCACGTTGTGGGCGGTAGCCGGTCAGGGCGACGATTTTGCTGAGGTCTGGCACGCGCCGGCGCATATCGTCAAAGCCCTCGCCATACGCCTGCTGGTATGGTATTTTACTGATCGGCGATGCACTGCCGGTGATTTCCTTAACCCGCTGAGCCAGCGCCTCGATGGTGATTTCTTGGTCGTTGCCGATATTGATGACTTGGCCGCGGGCGGCCGGGTAGTCCATCAGCTTGCTGAGTTCTTCCACCACGTCGGTGACGTGGGCAAAACAGCGGCTCTGCTGACCGTCGCCATAAACTGTGATCGGGTCGCCACGTAAAGCTTGGCTGACAAAAGCCGGCACGACCATACCATACTGGCCCGTCTGGCGCGGTCCGACGGTATTGAAGAGCCGGACCACGAAGACGGGCAGGCGGGTCTCGGTCCAATGCGCCAGCGCGAGGAATTCGTCTAGCGCTTTGGCACAAGCGTAGCTCCAGCGCCTGGTACTGGTGGCGCCCATTACGGTGTCATCGTTTTCACTGAATGGCACTTTGGAGCCTTTGCCATATACTTCGGAGGTGGAAGTCAGCAAGAAGGGCCGGCGATAGCGAGCGCAGGCTTTCAAGACCGATTCAGTGCCGCCGACAATGCTCTGGATGGTGCGCACCGGCTGATCGATAATCAGGCGGACACCGACCGCTGAGGCCAAGTGATAGACTCTGCTGACTTGCTGAACGCAGGTGTCCACCAAGGCTTCGTTATTGACTGAATCGACAATCAAGCGCAAGCGCTTACCATCTTCCAAATCAGCCAGGTTATCATAGATGCCGGTTGAGAGGTCATCGATGACCAGTACTTCTTCGCCTTGGGCTAACAAAGCCCGGCAAAGGTGGGAGCCGATAAAGCCCGCACCACCAGTGACCAGTACACTCATAGGGAATCCTCGGTTGTTAGGCTGGGGGAAAAAAGAAAAAAAGTCCTATTCTGGAGCGAGGGATTATTGCCCCAATTCACGCGAGCGGTCACGGGCTGCCAGGGTCAGGTCCTCGACCGTCTGCCGAAAATTCGCTTGTGTGAGCACTGCCAGGGCCGCGGCAGTAGTCCCGCCGGGCGAGGTCACCGCGTTACGCAATTCTTCTGGCGTGCCCAGTTCTTGTTGGAGCATCTCGGCGGCGCCGGCCATCGTCTGTACCGCCAGGGCGAGGGCGAGTTCACTCGGTAAGCCGAGTTTTTCGCCAGCCAGGCGGAGCGCCTCGACGAATTCGAACATATACGCCGGGCCGCTGCCGCTGATGGCGGTCACGGCATCGAGCCAGTCTTCGGAGACGCGCCAGGCCTGGCCCAGAGTGCTGAAAATCTTATCGACGGCCTTGGCTGCGGCTTCATCGGCACCGGAGCCCAAGGCATAGCAGCTGGCGCCTTTGCCAACCATCAATGGCGTGTTGGGCATCACTCGGACGATGCGGCCGCTGCCAAACCAGGAGCGGAGTTTCTGGATATTGATGCCCGCACAGATGGAAATGACTATGACGTCTTCTTTATGGGGCGGCAGGGCTTTGACGGCAGCTTCGGCACCTTGTGGCTTTACTGCCAAGATAATCACCTCGGCTTTGTCGACGAGTTGTTCGGCAGTTTCCTGGCAAGGCAAGCCAGTGGCGGCGCTGAAGTTCTCGCGGGCTGGCTCTGAGATATCACAGGCAGCGATACTGTCAAAAGGATAAACCTTGTTTTTGACTAATCCACCGGCTAAGGCGGTGGCCATTTTGCCGGCACCGATAAAAAGGATATTCATAGTCACTCTCTGACGGCGGGGTTATGGACTACAAGCCCATTTTTTCACGCATATTGAAGATGCTGCGGGCGAGGCTATCGAAGGGGTCGAGGTCACCAGCATCGCGTTCTACGATATACCATTTGACCCCGGCGTAACGGCAGGACTGCACAATGCGTGGCCAATTCTGGTTGCCGTCGCCTATTTCGCACATCTTTGGGGTCCGGTCTGGCATAGCGATGGTCATATCTTTGAAATGCACGCAGGGGATGCGACCAGCGACTTTCTCGATGTATGCCGCCGGGTCTGCTCCACCCCGGGCGACCCAGTGGGTGTCGATCTCGAACCAAATTTCAGGGTCAAGACGGCCAATCAGCAGATCCATCGGGATGCGACCTTCAGCCGGAGCAAATTCGTGATGGTGATTATGATAGCCGATGCTGATGCCAGAAGCGGCGAATTTTTTGCCGATGGCATTGAAATCGGCGATGAATTTTTCCCAGAGGGCGATTGTCCAGGCCTCTTTAGGAAAGAATCCGCCGATGGCGGTATATTGGCAATTCCAGAGCTTATGTTCGTCGATTACCCGGGCAGTCTCGTCGCGCATTTCATCGAGGCCGACGTGGGTGGCGGCCATTTGCAGGCCCTCGCCAGCGAGAATTTTCTGCAGTTCCAGCGGTGCGATTTCACCGCAGCCCGAGAGTTGGATGCCGTCGTAGCCCATCTTTTTGACTTTGGCGCAAGCGGTGGCGATCTGAGCTGGTGTCTTGCAGACTTCACGCAGCGTGTACATTTGTGCAGCAATCAATGCCATAGCAATTTTCTCCTTGTTGGTGAGGGTGCCAGACGTGAGGCCGGCACTGATATTATGGTTAGGACTGTTGAGGAGTTAAGATAAGCTGTCAGCGGCGGCCGGAGAGCAACGCGTCGAAATAAGCGATGGTACGTTTCAGGCCCTCGCGCAAATCAATGGTCGGTTGCCAGGCGAGGCGTTCCTTCGCCAAAGAGATATCCGGTCGGCGCTGTTTAGGGTCGTCTTGGGGTAAGGGCCGGTTGATGAGCTTGGAGCTCGAGTCGGTCAACTCGATGACCATCTCTGCCAGTTCACGGATGGTGAATTCGTCGGGGTTACCGATATTCACCGGGCCGATGAAATCATCTGGGGAGGCCATCATTCTGACCATACCTTCGATTAGGTCGTCGCAATAGCAAAATGAGCGAGTCTGGCTGCCGTCGCCATACAGTGTGATATCCTCATTCTGCAATGCCTGTACGATGAAATTGGAGACTACACGTCCGTCATTAGGATGCATATGAGGGCCATAAGTATTGAAGATGCGGATGACTTTGATACGCAGTTGGTATTGCCGCCAGTAATCGAAGAACAGCGTCTCAGCGCAGCGTTTGCCTTCGTCATAGCAGGCGCGGATGCCGGTGCAATTCACCCGGCCCCAGTAACTCTCGACTTGAGGATGCACTTCCGGGTCGCCATAGACTTCGCTGGTGGAGGCCTGCAGAATTTTGGCCTTGGTGCGTTTTGCCAATCCCAGCATATTGATGGCACCGTGGACGCTGGTCTTAGTTGTCTGGACGGGATTGAATTGGTAATGCACTGGTGAGGCCGGGCAGGCCAAGTTATAGATTTCATCTACTTCGACATAGAGCGGTAAGGTTATATCGTGGCGGATGAGTTCAAAATGCGGATTGTTCAGCAACGGCAGGATATTAGCCTTCGAGCCGGTATAAAAATTATCGGCGATCAGGACATCGTTTCCTTCTGCTAGCATCCGCTCTGCTAGGTGTGAGCCTAGGAAGCCAGCCCCGCCGGTAATTAGTACTCGTTTGGAATTAGAGAATTTCATCAGTTTTTTGCTCCTCAGCGGAAAATAATGGCTGTGCGCAGTTAGCGCTGGCACCGAGTAAAACTTAAATATAACACCGGAATGGCATTTGTGCTCGACAGCTGGGGAAAATCAGCCTTTACAGTCGTCAGTTGTCACATTAGCCACTTGGCAAACCATTCTAGCGCCAGTTGCTGGACATCGCGATCATAGCAATGCGGCTTATCCGGGCGTTCGAGCGAGAGATACTCGGGCTGGCCGAAACGCCGGTAGGAGTCCTGGATTTGCCGGAACGCCTCATCGACGCCATCAGGAGGGAAGAGCTTATCCTGCAATCCGACGACGACTAGGGATTTTTTTGGGAAGCCCATAGCGACCAGGTCTGGCACATCCAGATGGTCCCAGACTCCAGGCAAGAGGCAGAGAGTGCCGATAGCCCCGGCAAGATTGAATTCGGCGACGCCGTCGTTGGTGGTCATCCAGCCGATGCTGGCAGCGGCTTTCAGGCGGTCTTCCAATGCCATCAGCAGGTCGGTGCGATAACCGCCGCCAGAGAGGCCGGTGACGCCGAGGCGTTGGCTGTCGACTTCTGGCCGGCTCAGGAGGTAATCGACGCAGCGCACGTCATCCCAGTAATTGATCCCTGCCCAGGTGGTCCCGGCCCAATGCAGTTGCCGCAAGCTGAGGTAGAGATTTTCGCGCAGTCTGCTCTCATAGACATTGAACTCGGCAGTGCCCTCGTAAGTTTTCAGGAGTTCACGCGGCTTGAAGTCGGGGATGGCGTATGTGCCGAAGGGCGCTCGA
>CAZUCG010000117.1:0-7415 GCA_964619145.1 uncultured Lentisphaeraceae bacterium
CCGCGAAAAACGCAAAAACCGCAAAAGAGACGGGATATGATTTTGACCGCGAAAAACGCAAAAACCGCAAAAGAGACGGGATATGATTTTGACCGCGAAAACCGCGAAAAGAAGAAAGATTTGGCAAGAGGAGATAATATGACTGATGGTGTAGAATTTTCTGGGCAGGAGCTGGTGTGTCGGAAGGTCCACACTCTGGTAATTGGCAGCGGTGCGGCTGGTTTGGCGGCGGCGGTGCGGTTGCACGCGCTGGGGGTCAGCGACTTAGCGGTCTATAGCGAGGGCCTGCGAATGGGCACCAGCATTAACACCGGTAGTGATAAACAGACTTATTATAAGTTGGGGCTGTATGGCGATGAGCCGGATGCGCCTTTGGCGATGGCACGTGATCTGTCGGCCGGGGGGTCAATGCACGGTGATATCGCCCTAGTCGAGGCGGCGTTGTCGCAACAGACTTTTGCCCACTTGGTGAATCTCGGGGTGCCATTTCCGCACGACGAGTTCGGGCAATTTATCGGCTATAAGACTGACCACGATCCGAAGCGACGCGCTACCAGCTGCGGACCATATACTTCGCGTGAGATGTGCCTGGCGCTGACGACCGAATTGCAGCGCCGCGGCATCGAAGTGCAGGAGCGTCAATTGGCGGTGAAAATCCTGGTTGACGCAGCCGGGACGCGCTGCCTGGGGGCGGTCTTTCTGTCCTTAAGCGATGCCGCGCCAAGCTTCACAGCAGTCCAGGCCGAGAATGTGGTTTTTGCGGTCGGCGGCCCGGGTGGGCTCTATGCCAGCAGCGTCTATCCGGCCGTGCATATTGGCGGCATTGGCTTGGGGCTGGAAGCAGGGGCGATGGCTTGTAATCTGGCGGAATCGCAGTTCGGTCTGGCCTCGATTAAGTTCCGCTGGAATGTCTCGGGCAGCTATATGCAGGTGCTGCCGCGCTTTGTTTCCCGCAATGCGCAAGGCGAAGAACGGGAATTTCTGCGTGAGTATTTTTCCAGCCCGGCCGCGATGTACGACGCTATTTTCTTGAAAGGGTACCAGTGGCCATTTTCGGCCGGGCACGTGCCGGGTTCGTCACTGGTCGATATCTTTGTCTATATCGAGACAGTCGAGCGCGGGAACCGAGTCTTCCTGGATTACCGGCAAGACCCAGCAGACCTGCAATTCGCTGCCTTGAGCCACGAGACGCGAGAGTACCTGCAGAAGAGCCAGGCGCTGGGTGATAGCCCGTTGCGACGCCTGCAGGCGCTCAATGCACCGGCCCTTGAGCTGTATCGTAACCACGGTATCGATTTAAGTACCGAGGCGCTGGAAATCGCGGTGTGCGCGCAGCATAATAACGGTGGCTTGGCAGGCAATATCTGGTGGGAGTCACGCAATCTGCGGCACTTCTTCCCGATTGGCGAGGTCAATGGCAGCCACGGCGTCACTCGTCCTGGTGGCTCGGCCTTGAATGCCGGCCAGGTCGGCGCATTTCGGGCGGCGGAGTATATCGCCCGAAAATACAGCGCTACGAGCGCCACCGAGGCGCAATTCCAGCAGGCATTAGCGCAATGCTGTTCGGACTGGCAGTCGCGATTGGCTAAAACGGCGAATTGCAGTTGGCGAGAAGAGCGGCTGGCCTTGCAACAGCGGATGAGTCGGGCCGGGGCCTTTGTCCGGATTTATGCTGAGGTCGTGACTGCACTGGAGGAATCGTACCAGCAGTTGGAGCAGTCCCGGCAGGCGCCATTAGGTGGCCTGAGCAGCCGCGAGCTGGCCGAGACGTTGCGGAATCAGCAACTCTGCCTGGCGGCGATATGCTATTTGGAGTGCATTTTGTTGCAAGTTGAGCGGGTGGGCTCGCGAGGCGGCGCGATGGTGTTGTCCAGCGATGGCGAAAAAATACTGCCGGCCTTAGGGGAGAAGTGGCGGTTAATCCGCGAGGACTCATCGTACCGCCAACGGGTGATGCTGTGCACTTATAATGCCGCCGGACAGCTGGAGATATCCTGGGAGGATTGTCGGGCCTTGCCTGAGCCTGATGGCTGGTTCGAGACCGTCTGGAGCGAGTTCCGCCAAGGGGCGGTCTTTGAGCGGCATTAGGCTGAGAGGATGAGTTTCCGGAAGATCAGCAGCCAGAACATAATAATATTGTAGCTCGCGTGTAAGGCGATGGCTTGCCTTAGGGTGCCGATTCGGCAGGCCAGCTGCAGCAGCAGTCCGACGAAAATAAATGCCGGGATGGCTTGTGGCAGGGCGTGCAGGGTGGCAAAAGCTACGGCGGTCAATAATGCGGCGGCGGGGAATTCGGCCTGCCACAGGCTGCGGAACAGTAGCCGCCGAAACAGTATCTCTTCTAGCACGGGGGCGATAACCACAGAGCAGAAGAACGCAGTCGGCCAAAAATGCCACTGGGAGTTTTTGCTCAGCGCGTCGATGCTCTGTTCCGGGAAGTACTGCCAGCCGAAGAATTTCAACAGCGCTGCGGTTATCAGGCTGATGCAGATGCTGCCTAGGACCATAATGCAGGTCAAACGCGAGTTGCGGCGCCAGAAGGACACGCGTTGTTCAGCAGATGCTGGCGGTATCGCCAGCACTGCCCGCCAGCCGAATTTCCGGATATCGTTTTTCAGCACCAGCATAGCGCCGCCCAGTCCGCCGACAACGAAGGGTACTTGTCCCAGTAATAGCCGTAGTGATGGCGAGAGGGCGGTGAAATCGAATAATCGGTAGATGGTCAGGATGGCTATCATTGCAGCCAGGCCGACGAAGAGCGCGCGAGGGAAATGCCGCTCGTAGTCGGCCAGCGGAGGCTCCGGGTGTTGAGACAATAGCTGCTGGATTTTTTGTCGCATTATGCTGAAGGCCAGAGAGGCCGCCGAAGTTCTTTTCAGTTTTTCAGGAAAGTCTGGCGGTAGTATTGTAGTTCGGCGACTGATTCCCGGATATCCTCAAGGGCTAGGTGTTTTTCCTGTTTGCTGAATCCCGGCACTAGTTGCGGCTGCCAGAGCTGGACGAGTATTTTGATGCTGCTGACATCGAGATTCCGGTAGTGGAAAAATTTCTCCAGGGCGGGCATATAGCGATAAAGGAAGCGCCGGTCTTGGCAGATGCTGTTACCGCACATCGGGCTGGTGTTCTCTGGGAGGTATTGGCGCAAGAAAGCGAGGGTCTGTTGCTCGGCCTGCTGTTCGTGGATGCTGCTGTTGCGGACCCGTGCCAGGAGCCCGGACGCGCTGTGGTGGCTCTGGTTCCAGTCGTCCATTAGGCTGAGAATTTCTTCGGGTTGCCAGATGGCCAACGCGGGGCCCTCGGCCAGGATCTGCAGGTCACGGTCGGTGACAAGGCTGGCGATTTCGAGGATGTGGTCGCATTCAGGGCGCAAGCCGGTCATTTCCAGGTCGAGCCAAATCAAGTTAGTGTCGTTGAGCATAAAGGATGGTTCTTTCGTGTCGTGGGGATTAATGATGCCCGGAGGCCTCTTGTGAAAGTGGCCGGAGCTTCCAGCTCCGGATTATCTTCCTCTTTTAGCTCCGGGCAGATCTTGTTTACGATAGTTGCGGGATGCTAAAAAGCAAATGCAGTTGAAAAAAAACTGCCTTGCGGTATATTATACTTAGTTAAGGTATCATTATGCTGATAGGCTTTAGTCTTTCGGCATTTTTTCAGCAGATCTAGCGAGGAGCGTGCATTTATGCGAAGCAAGGGTATTTTTTTGGTTGGTCGTTCCGACCAGAGCAATTTTACTTTGATAGAGTTATTGGTGGTCATTGCCATTATTGCGGTATTAGCCTCAATGCTGTTGCCGGCCTTGACTAAGGCGCGGGAGAAAGCGACCACTATTAAGTGCAGAAGTAACTTACGACAAATTGGCACCTACGCGGCTATGTATTCGCACGATTATGACGATTATTTCCCCCGCATTATGCAGAACTTACAGTTCCATAAGGATTTGCAGCCATACACAAACTTCCCGCTGGAGCCTTATACTGGCGACCGAGCCCATCCGAAGATTTTTCGTTGTCCGGCTGATACCCTACGGTGGTCGTTATGGCAGGAAGCCAAAGTCGTGTATAGCGATATTTTGTGGTACAGTTATGGACAGAATTACTATATGCGCAACGACGTGGCGGCTTCTACCGAGATGACTTTGCGGATGAAGCGAATGACTTCTCTGAAGTTCCCCAGCCGGGTCTTTTACTTGGTGGATTGCATCCGTGGTCGTTCTAACTCCTACCCTGGAGTCTATTGCACTTTTAGCAGCAACACGTATCCATTTAAGTCAACGGCAGACCAAGATACCGCTTTGGAATTCCGACACGGCGGTAGCGCGAATGTCTTATTTCCAGACAACCACGTCGATGACAGTGGCAAGCCCAGCAGCCTGTACGCCAACTACGAACGCGTTGACGACCGGGACTGGTAGCACCCACCGTTCTGTGGTCGCGCACCCACCGTTCTGTGGGCGGTCGCTTGCGACCGCCGTGCCTAGGCGCGGCACCTCCTCAGATGCCTCTTTTTACCCCTGGGAAGGCGCTTCTAAGCCCTGACACAGGCCGTATTTCAAAGTTATTTTGTTGTCACTCAACCGCTTGCGTAGTTCCGACCCCAATAAAGGAAAATTCCAGATGAAGAAGTTACTATTGTTGGTGTGGTTATGTTGTTGGGTAGTATTGCGGGCCGCGGTTGAGGTGCCATTTTTAGGTGATTCTCGGCCAGCGCGGCAGTTACGCATTGGCACCTCAGCGGTAGTCACTCTGCGGCCTGGCGAGAAAAACCAAGTCGAGGTCGTCTTGCATCCGCAAGCCAGTGCAGTCACCCGCTATGCTGGGCAGGAGCTAGCGGACTATTTAGGCAAAGCGCTGCGGCAAGAGGTGCCAGTGGTCACTGCGGCCACTGCCGGGGTCACCTCGCTGCTGGTGGGCATTTCGCCGTATTCAGAGCAAGCCGGCATAGCCGAGGCGACATTATGCCGAGACGCATTTATCAGCAAAAATATCGGCCAGGATTATTATCTTCTCGGTCGTGATGATGCCACTGTTGACCCGACCGCGAAATCCCGGCAGCGGGGCGGTCTCTGGTCGCAGTATTATGAGCGCGGCTCGTTATTTGCGGTGTATGACTTCCTGGAGCGCTTTTGTCAGGTGCGCTTTTATTTTCCTCACGAGATGGGCATCCTAGTGCCAGAAGCGGCCATTGTGTTACCGGATATCGATATCTACGAGCGGCCCGACTGGGAGAGCCGGATGATTTCCTACTACTGCGGGCAGGGCTTGCAAGAAGGGCCACAGGCGGAGCCGTTCGCGGTTACCCTGACGCCGGACAAGAACCGCTGGGCCTCATATTTGCGTTTGCAGACGAAATATGTGAACAACTGTCACGGCTTGGCATTGCTCGGTTATGCGGCTCGTTTTGGCCAGACTCAGCCGGAGTATTTTGCCTTACGCAGTGATGGTCGGCGGTATTGCGAGCCGGCGATGCAGCATACCGGCCAACTCTGTTATAATAGTGGTATAATGGAGGAGATTTACCAGGACGCACGAGCATTTTTGACTGGTCAGAGTGCGGCTTCGCGCGGGGTGGTCACACAGTATGGCGTGATTTGGGACCCGTCCGGCCACCAGCCTGGCATCTTCGGGATGATGCCTCAGGATGGCTTCACACCTTGCCTGTGCGAGAAATGCCTGCCCATCAAGGAAGCCGGCCAGCAGGCAATCAGCAATTTTATTTGGGGCAAGGTAGTTGCAGTCTGTCAGCGCTTACGGGCGGCGGGGATCGAGGGCTATGTCAGCAATATGGCCTATTATCCTTACAATCTGGTGCCCGATATCGAAATACCGGAGAATGTACTGGTGATGGTGGCGGTTCGCGGTGCCTGGATGCTCTCGAATCCCGCCGGTTGGGAGCGTGATCTACAGTTAGTGCGAGATTGGAATACCAAGCTGGGGCGACGGACCTGGCTCTGGAATTACTCTGGGAAATTCGGCAGCCTGGGTATGCCCTCCATTCCGTCTTACACGCCGCAAGCGATCGGCAAGTTCTACCGCGAAATCGGCCCCGAAATCCACGGCGCATTTATGGAATCAGAATGCGACAAGCAGATTTATCACGCGCTGAATTATTACGTCTTCAGCAAAGTCGGTTGGGACAACCAGGTAGATGTAGAGGCGCTGCTGGCTGAGTTCTATCAGCGGATGTTCGGGCCGGCGGCCGAGACGCTGCGGGCTGTCTTCCAGCGTTACGAGCAGTTGTGGTTAAATCAAATCGGTGGGCGCTGTGTGGAGACGGCTCTAGGCCCGACCAGTGCGCCGCCGTCTGCCGCTGAATTATGGAGTGATATCTACTCGCCGGCTGAGATTGCCAGCCAGGAAAAAGCTTACGCTTTGGCGGAAGAGCAGGCCGCGGCTGCGCCAGAATATTTGCAAAGGGTGCGTTACATCCGGCAGGAATTTATGGCTCCGATAGTCACGACCGCCAAAGAGTACTGGGCGGTCAATGATGCGATCAGTACCTTCCAGGTGGCGGCGCCCAGTCAGGGAGCGACTCTGGCGCTGCAGCTCGATGGCCAGGCCACGGAGGCATTCTGGCAGCAGGCGACAGAATTGCATTTGCAGCCCTTAAATCATCCGGTCGGTGCGCCGGCCTTGTCCACGCAGCTGCTGCTGACCCAGGATGATGGCAATATCTACTTGTTTTTCACCTGCGCAGAGCCGGAGATGGCGAAGGTGGTGGCGGCGCAGCGAGAATTCGATGACCAGGAAATCTGGCTTGATAACGGCCTGGAGATTTTTATCAATCCCAGCGCTGACCGCCAGCAGTACTATCAATTCGTCATCAATTCGTTGGGTTGTGCTAGCGACTCCTCCCTGACTTGTTTGGGCAAGCGGAGCATCGGCGACTGGACTTGGAATAGCGGCTTGGCAGTCAAGACCGTGACGACTGCCGACGGCTGGCAGGCCGAAATCAGGATTCCGAAGGCAGCGCTGGGCGAGTTCCAGCCGCAAGCCTGGGTCGCTAATTTCTGCCGCAACCGGGTAGTTACCGGCTCAGAGCTCTATTCCTGGTCGCCATTCCTGAATGAGTCATTCCACGAGCTGGAGAATTTTGGCACCATCCTGAATGAGCTGCCGGAGAGCAATTCGATTGTCCAGGATGGCACTTTCGCGGTCGAGCAAAACGGTCACAACGTCTTTGGCAAATGGATTACCAACTACAAGATGCTGCCTGGCACCGCGATTGCTTTAGACGCTCAGACATTTGTCTTTGGTAGTAAGAGTATGCGCTTAGACGTAGAGCAGGGCGGGTTATTTGGGGTCTTTCAAGATTTGCCGGCCTTGAAGCCCAATACCGAATACCGTCTGTCTTTTTATATTAAGTATCAAGACATCGTGCCGACTGCCCGCGGCGGCGGCGCGAAGATGAATAGCTGT
>CAZUCG010000118.1:0-7410 GCA_964619145.1 uncultured Lentisphaeraceae bacterium
GCCAGCGGAGAGTTACCCTTCGCTTTTATGGCCAGCTTCGTGTATCGAGCAGATGGCGACAAAGTAAAACATCTGCCCCTGGCGGCCGCGCTGAAAGCCTACGCCGGACAACCGCAGGCGCTGGAAACCCTGCTCTGGCCAATCCAGGCCGCAGCCGAAAAAAGCGGCCTCATCCGAGGACTCTTGGAAAGCCGGCGGATTTTTCAACCCGCGGCCTGGAGTGGCCGCGAAGCATATACATTCCTGCAGGACATCCCGCTTTTCGAAGAAGCGAACATCGTCGTCCGGATTGTTAATTTATGGAAAAGCGCGCCCCCGAAAGCCAAAGTCTCGGTCACTCTCGATGTGGGCAAAAAAGGCAAGTTCGGTGCCGATGCACTGCTGGATTTTTCTGTCGGCATCACCTTGGGCGGTGAGACCCTGAGCGCGACAGAAATTGCTGAACTGCTGGATTCGCAAGGCGGCCTAGTGCGCCTCAAAGGCCAATGGGTCGCTGCTGAACCGGAAAAAATTGCAGCTTTGTTGGCGCAATGGCAAGAGGCCGAACGCCTAGCCAGGATGGATGGGCTCTCGATTGCCGAAGGGCTGCGTTTGTTGGCTGGAGCCGACCTTAATCCCAAAAGCCGCCTCACAGTTGGCGAAAGTGACTACTGTAGTTTCGAGCCCTCTGGCGAACTGCAGAAACTGCTGCGAGAGCTGCGCAATCCAGGGGAAATCACTCTGCCAGAACTGCCGGCTGAGCTGAGTCGTACCCTGCGCCCCTACCAGCTCGACGGCGTCAAATACCTCTGGCGGACTTCTTCACTGGGACTGGGCACCTGCCTGGCCGATGATATGGGGCTAGGCAAGACCCTACAGGTGCTCACTCTGATTCAATTATGGAAAAAAGCCGCTGTTCTGCAGGAGCTGCCGGTGTTGCTGGTGCTCCCCGCTACTCTTTTGGCAAACTGGAAGAATGAGAGCGACCGCTTCACGCCGGACTTGAAAATTGTCATTCTGCACGCTTCTATGCTGGAGAAAAAGGACTGGGATGCTTTTATCAGCCATCCTACTGAGTATCTCTCTCAATTCGACTTGGCGCTAGTCACTTACGGTATGCTGCCGCGCCTGCCGACACTGGCAAAATTATTTTTCCCGGCAGTTATTGCTGATGAAGCTCAGGCCATCAAGAATCCCGCCTCCAAACAGAGCAAGGCCGTGCGCAATTTACAAGGTCATTTCCGCATTGCTCTGACCGGCACTCCGGTCGAGAATCGCTTGGCGGATTTATGGAGCATCTTTGATTTCGTCAATCCGGGTTTGCTTGGCAATCTGAAGACTTTTCTGGATTTCAGCAAAAAGCTCCAGACTGACTATGCGCCGTTGCGGAAACTGACGCAGCCATTTATATTGCGTCGGCTCAAGACGGACAAGCGCATTATTTCGGATTTGCCGGACAAAACCGAGCTGAAGGTATACTGTAATCTGACCAAGCGACAGGCAGCTCTCTATCAGCATTGCGTGGATGAGATGCAGCGCGCCATCCAGGAAGAGTGCGAAGGTATCCGGCGGCGCGGGATTGTGCTGGCTTATCTGATGCGCTTCAAGCAAATCTGTAACCATCCGGCGCATTTCCTCGGCAATGGGGATTTTTCGCCGGATGCCGCCGGGAAATTCCTGCGTCTTGGTGAAATCAGCGAATCCATTTCCTCCCGGCAGGAACGATTGCTGCTCTTTACCCAGTTTCGAGAGATGACCGAGCCAGTGCACGACCATCTGCAGAACTGCTTTGGCCGCCCGGGTTTGATTCTGCACGGCGGCACACCGGTGAAGGAACGCGCTAAACTAGTCGCGGCTTTTCAGGCGGAAGGCGGTCCGCCCTTCTTTGTCCTCTCTTTGAAAGCCGCCGGGACGGGCCTTAATCTCACTGCCGCCAATCACGTTGTCCATTTCGACCGCTGGTGGAACCCCGCCGTTGAAAATCAGGCCAGCGACCGCGCTTTTCGGATTGGCCAGAAACGCAATGTCCTGGTGCATAAATTTATTTGTAAAGGCACCCTTGAAGAGAAGATCGACGCGTTGATTATGGACAAACAGAATCTCGCTGATGAACTGCTGAACGACGGTGCCGAAAAATTGCTGACCCAAATGACGAACGACGAATTGTTGACTTTTGTTAAATTGGACATCTCTCAAATGGAGTAAAGTATGAGCCGCCGTTACGATTCGTATTATCCGCCCTATGTCTCTGTCGCAGAAAAGAAGTATAAGAATGCTAAAATGCTCGACAAGCTGAGCAAAGCTGGCACTACTTTGCAGCCAGTAGTCATCAGTGGTCGTAAGATTGTGCAGCAGTTCTGGGGCAAGGCCTGGTGTGATAATGTGGAATCCTATCAGGACTATGAGAATCGCCTGCCGCGCGGGCGGTCATATCTCCGGGCTGGCGCCGTGATTGACCTGCAGATTACGACCGGCAAGATCGAAGCGTTGGTAGTTGGCAGCGCCAGCCAACCCTATAAGATTTTGATTGAGATCAAACCGTTGGCGAAAGAACGCTGGGAGACTTTGAAAAAGAAATGCCTTGGTAAGATTACCTCTCTGTTGGCGCTGGTACAGGGCAAACTGCCTCCGGATATCCTGGCCGAGTTCTGTAACCGCGAGAGCGGTCTTTTCCCAGCGCCAAAGGAGATTACTACCAAGTGTTCGTGCCCTGATTGGGCGGATTTATGCAAACATCTCGCCGCCGTGTTTTATGGCATTGGCGTGCGACTGGACGAAGACCCGCGCTTGTTTTTCACCCTGCGTAACATCCAAGAAAGCGAACTGATCGGCTCAGAAGTCATCGATACCTTGACTGACGGCGTCAGTTCTGAAATTGCTGACGATAGTCTCACTGACGTGTTCGGAGTGGAATTCGATACCCTGGAAGATACCGTGGCCGATCAGACGAGCTCCAAGAAAACTCGGGCCAGCACAAGCAAAACCGCAGCGGCGAAAAAGCCAGCCCCGGCAAAAGCGAAAAAGACACCTGTGTCCGTCTCGAAAAAGCCGTCCCCGGCAAAGGCGAAAAAGACACCTGTGTCCATCTCGAAAAAGCCGTCCCCGGCAGCCGCCACCAAGCCATCCTCGGCAGCAGTATCGTATTCAGCAGAAAAGATCAAGGCTTTGCGAAAAAGTCTCGGCCTGACTCAATCTGCCTTTGGCGAACTGTGCGATTGCAGTCCGACGATGGTCTCTCTCTGGGAAAGCGGCAGTTTCCCGGTCTCAGAGCGCTTCCAGGGAAAGCTGGCTGGCTTATTTGCGCAGCAATCTTTACCAGCCTCGAAGCCGAAGTCGGGCAAGACTACCCCGGTAGTTGGCCTTGCTGAAATCCGTCTCCAGCTGGGGTTGTCTCGCGCTGCTCTAGGGGAGTGTCTTGGAGTCAGTGCTAATGTGATCTATAACTGGGAACGGGAGACAACTCCCATCCCGATTGACAAAGAACGACAAATCCGCAAACTTGTATTGCAGCACAAGAATAAGCGTCGCTGACACCCGACGGCGCAGAAGACGACGGCGAGGACGCCGTCGTTACATCCTGCGTTGTCGGGGGTTACAGAAGACGACGGCGAGGACGCCGTCGTTACAGCCTGCGTTCTGGCATCTCTCAATTATTTTTTTTCAGGAAGGATATAATTGATCTGCGGTAAACGCAATGCTGTTGATCGGTACCCCAGGCGCGGAAGAATTCCTGCCATTTATCGGCTGTTTCCGGCATCTGGAGTTGTTCATTTGGCTGAGATTGTTTTTCCTGCTCGGCGACGAAAAGATTTGTCGTCTTATGTACCGGGAGGTATTCGGTCCATTCCACTCGGACATTATGGTAGTGTCCGTCTCCGCCCAAGACAGTCTTATTCTCCACTCTGGGCACGCCCTTGTATCCGAATGCCGTTACGGCAACAGAAGACACTTCGCGATCTTGTGCGATGAACTGCGTCTTGAGGATATTAGGCGTTATGCATTGCCGATGCTGGAATTTGCCTTCGCCGTGATAGTTGGCCAAAGACTCGTGTTCCCAGAAAGAGGCTTTGTTATTGACTATGCCGTCGTAGATGGCAGCGTGGGTGCGGGTCTGCTGGTAGAGTGGAATTGCCAAAAGCGGTGCCAAAGTAAAGAAAACAGCTTTGAAGTACTCTTCGTTGGTTTTCTGGAAAAATAGCGTTGCTCGGTTTAAATCATAGTCCGCGAATCTTCGGGGGTCGGTGTCGAGTGAGAGGCTAGTTAAATGCTGGGCATAAATGAAATTCAACTTGTGCTGTTTTACGAAAGAGAAGTCATCCCCGAAGCCGACTATCTTGTCTTGCAGGAGTTTCAGCATCTGCTGCTGCGCCAAGGCCGTAAACAGTAAGCGGAATTCCACTTCGTGGTTTCGGTCGATGGCGTGAAAAAGAATCTCGAAATCGTGATTGCCCATCATCGTGTACTGCGATTCGTCATCTAAATTTCTGGAGAAGGATTCGAGTTTGCTCTTTACCTGTTTTTTCCGCAGGGCGTTAAAAAAGCCAGCCTCGCTGCCGGAGAGTGCTGAGGGTGTGCGCGAGAAGGTCAGATTGGGTGTGGCGTCATTGCCATAGAGCAGAAATTTCTCCTCCTCATAGACTGGCAGCGGTTTTGTGACCGAGGCCACCAGGGTCTGATAGCGTCGCACGGTATGATATTTGCCATCTGTTCCTCGCACGCGTACTGACCAGGAGATATTTTTTGTCCCAGTATAGGTTTTTTCGCCCCAGTGCATCTTCCGCAATTGTCCGAACACAAACGGGTTGCTATTGATTTCACCGCTTTGAGCGCAGAGCACGGATTTGTGTTCATTGAAGGCGTTGTTCCAACCGAAGGACTGCTGCAGCTCTTGTAGGCGCCGGTCGGTAAAATATGGGTCGAATTGTATTCGAGGGACGGTTTGTTCGATTAGTTTGGCAGTAAGGTCCCAATCGTAGAGCTGATTGAGCGGCTCCATCTGTTGCCAGGCTTCTGCCTTTTTCCGCTCGATGTACTGCAACAAGGCGTCGATTGTGGCAATGACTCGGCGGTAGTTCCGATAGAAATATTTATAGGTAAAGTAGCCCAGAGTAACTGCGCAAAGCACCCCTTGGGCAATTTGCAGATAAGAATTTATTGCCGACACGCCGTCGGGCAGCTGTTCGATTTCAAGAAATGCCTGAAACGCATATACTGCAGACAATATGCTGGCAACGACCGCCAGTATAACAATGCAGAGCCAAAATGTTCGCCAGCGTTGGGCTTTGTCTTTCTGCCACTCACTTCTGCGGATTTCGGCAATAGTCGCAACGTTGAGTTGCCGGTCAACGCCGGCGGCAGCGACGAGATTCGCAAAAGTCTCTGCTGTCAAGCGCGAAAACTTTTCTTTGAACTCGTCGCGATAGCGTTCGAGCGGCTCATAGACGTCTTCGCTCAAAAGAACGTCCCTCGTGCTTTTTCTTTCGTCTCAGCCGATGCCGTAAATGGTATCCGGGTAGTGTAGCCAGCTTTTGCCGCGACGATCATCTGAGTCGGCCAGGCAAAGAGGTCAGTATTCCATTGGTTGACGGTGTCGTTGTACAAAGCTCGGGCAGCAGTAATTTCTTTTTGCAGATAGTTGTTTTGCTGCATCGCATCGGCAATTGCGGCGTGGGCCTTCAGGTCGGGATAAGCCTCCACTTGAGGAAACAGCCGGGCAAAGGAAGCATCGATTTGTTGTGAGACTGCATTGCGCTGTCCTTCCGGCAAGCGGCCGCCCCGGAAGGCCGCCACTGATTTCATCACATCCTTATCCAAATCAATGGCTTTGGCCACCAGTGGCGCGACATTCTGCAGGATTTGCACTCGCTGTTCCAGATAATTGTCGATTTGCGATGCATCTGCCTGAATTTTCTGCTGTAGTTTTCGGAAGTAGTTAGCGGCCGCGATTTTCTTAAACATAAAAATCAGTCCGGGCAAGATTCCGCAGACCCAGAGCATAATTTCAAAGATAGTCGAGCCGAATCCGACCTTGACTGGTAGCTGGCGCTCAATTACATTAACATCGCGGCCTTGCTCGTTTACATTCCCCGTCATTTCATCAAGTTCATTTGCCATAAGTCGCAACTCCTTTTTGTTGCAGTCAAAACACAGTGATACTTTAGCCTATTTTTTCTTTTTCGCCAATAATCGTCAGACATTCGCTCCTAGTGGCGAACGAACCGGCGTCAACAATTTCCGGGCTGCTTCTCAAAGAGCAGATACAATGGCTCGTAGAGCGGCATCGGCCGCCAAATCTCCATTCCGTCGGGTGTCTTACGGCACTCGGCATTTTTCCAGTCGCCGTCTTGGTCGAGGTACTTGACCCGAGTGGCTGTACGCCATTTTTCCGGTAGATACAGCTGCACGCTGGCAAAGTTATCCGAGCAGAGGTTGACCAACGTCAGCAGCGCCCAGAAATGCTCATTGGGCATTTCCTGGGGTTGATTCAAAATACAGAAAGTTTTCGCTCTTTCCTTGACATAGACCAGATTTTCAGCCCCGGCCCAGATGACGAGATTTTGCAGGAGTCGTTGGCGGCGGTAATTGAACAGCGACGAAGAGAGATTGCCCGTCGTGGTCATCGCCATAACCACCACCCGGCCGCCGTACTGATTTTCGTAACGAGTCATACCAGGGCCCAAGTTCTCTCTGCGGAAATTCAGTAAATCGGTTATAATTTCACTGGCGGGGGCAGTCATCTGTAAATTAAACAGCACGCCATTTCCGTAGGGTGAATATGTATCTGCCCAGGTCATCTGCCGGCCCTGGCCGGCCTTGACGAACTGCTCGCGAATTCTTTCTTGTCCGGAAAGGTCTCGGAGTTGGCCTGCTTTTGGCTTAAGTTCGGTGACTTGCACGCCAATATCAGCGCTGAAACCTCGCTCGCAGAGGACCTTCGCGGCTGCGCCGTCAAGAATCAATCCCTTCGCCAGGAGTTCCTTGATGCGCTCATCACTCAAGGCCTTGGGCTGAGTCCCAGAAAGAAAAGTCACTCTTGCCGCCTCGGTCGTATATGGTATGCCGAAATGCGCCAGCGCCCTGACCCAGCCGGGCCGGGCGTCACTACAAAGACCAGCCCAGAAGGGGTCGTATAATATGCCGCAGCCTCGCACAGTGCATTTTTGGGCTATTTTATGGACAGCGTTAAAGCGCAGCCGTTCTTGGGCAAACATCTCGTAGTAGCCGGTCTCTTCGTTCGGGTCATCAAGATGTTGGCGTACCTGAAAAGTAGAACCGTCAAAGCTGTATGAATAAGCGCTCGCCAGCAGACTTTTTATTTTCCCGGCCGACATATAAAAGCGAGAATGCGGATAGGTGTCTGATTCGTGATAGACGATAAAATTTTCTGGCAGCCGCTGTTTACTGAACAGCGCGTGGAAGATATTTTCTGGT
>CAZUCG010000119.1:0-7386 GCA_964619145.1 uncultured Lentisphaeraceae bacterium
GACGCCGTCGGTACAACCTGCGACGGCGAGGACGCCGTCGGTACAACCTGCGACGGCGAGGACGCCGTCGGTACAACCTGCGACGGCGAGGACGCCGTCGGTACAACCTGCGACGACGAGGACGCCGTCGGTACAACCTTTAATCTTTAGGGCACATTTTCTTGGGAGCATACGATTATGTCTACTGATTTTGCAGAACGAATTCTGCAGTTACGTTCCTTGCTTCGGTATCACGACTATCTGTATTATCAAGAAGCCAGGCCAGAAATCACCGACCACGAATACGACTTGCTTTATGCAGACTTAGGTGACTTGGAGCGTGCCCATCCGGAGCTGATCACTTCGGATTCGCCGACCCAACGCGTCTCCGGTGTCCCTCTGAGTGCTTTTGTCACTCGTCGGCATAGCATTCCTATGCTCAGCCTAGACAACACCTACAACGAGGCAGATTTACGGCGTTTTTATGAATATGTCAGCCGGGGCCTAGGCAGTCAAAAGGCTCGTTATTGCATCGAGCCCAAAGTAGATGGCGTAAGCATCTCGGTCCGCTATGAGTATGGTATTTTTGCCTATGCTTTGACGCGTGGCAATGGCAAAGAAGGCGATGACGTCAGCGAAAACGTCAAGACTATCCCAAGTCTGCCATTAGCCTTATACAGCAATAATCCCCCTGCGGTTTTCGAAGCTCGTGGCGAGGTCTTTATGAGCAACCAGGGCTTTGCCAGCCTCAACGCCCGTCGAGTTGCTGCCGGCGAAGAGGAATTCGCCAATCCGCGCAATGCCACGGCTGGCTCTTTGAAGCAGCTCGACCCGCGAGTCGTTGCTCAACGACCACTCGATATTGTGTTCTATAGCGGCGGGGAGATAAGCGACAGTGAAATACACAGTCAAGAAGAGCTATTGTCGTTATTTCGCCAATTCGGCTTAAAAACCCAGAAATGGCTGCGCTTTGCCCAGGATTTTCCCGGCCTACTATCTGCTATCGCTGAGCTAAAAGACTGCAAGTCACAATTCCCGTATGGCATTGACGGCGCAGTGATCAAAGTCGATAGTTTCGCCCAACGGGAGAAACTCGGTATGACGGCCAAGGCTCCGAGTTGGGCCAAGGCCTTCAAATACGAACCCGAGCGCTGTGAGACACTCCTCAAAGAGATCACGGTACAGGTCGGTCGCACTGGTGTATTAACGCCAGTGGCTGAATTAGAGCCGGTCTTCCTGGCTGGCTCCACTATTAGTCGGGCTACCTTGCATAATGCCGATGAAATCTCACGCAAGGACATCCGCATCGGTGACACTGTGCTGATCGAAAAAGCCGGCGAGGTCATCCCGGCAGTACTCGAGGTAGTCCCCGGGAAGCGTCCAGCTAACAGTGTGCCTTTTGATTTTGTCGGGCACCTCGGACAATGCTGCCCGTCCTGCGGCGGCGAAATTGTCCGCGACCCGCAATTTGTGGCCTGGCGTTGTCCTAATCTGCAATGCCCGGCTCAGAATGTCCGGCGGCTGGAATATTTTGCGGCCCGCAATGCCCTAGACCTGGAATCTTTAGGTGGCGTGGTGGCCAGCGCCTTGGTCGAGCGCGGGCTGGTTGTAGAGCCATTAGACTTATTTAATCTGACTCTGGAACAGCTCGGTGCCTTGAATCTCGGCAGCGATGACGAGCCTCGGCTATATGGCCAAAAAAATGCCGCCAAGTTGCTCGCCGCCTTGGAGCTGGCCCGCAGTATGCCCTTGGCGAGTTGGTTGCAGGCGATGGGCATACCTGAAGTCGGTGCGGCCACCGCCTTCCATCTCGGGCGCACGCACCGTGACTTGGCTGAACTCGCGACATCGAACAAACTACAAGCCCTCTGTGAGATAATGGCCAAGCAGGAATCAGGCCTGGCTCCCAGCGACCTGGCAGACTTATCAACTCTGCTACTGCCCTTGGAATTGCTCAAGAAAGCCAGCCGCAAAAATGGCGCTGGAGGTTACGTGACGACCTGCATTGGCCCCAAAGCCGCCCAGGCGGTGCTGGATTTCTTTGCCAGCGACATCGGGCAGACTTGGCGGCAGCGGCTGGCGGAGCTCGGCATCGACCCACAAGGCGGTCTCGTCGAAGCCACTGCCAGCAGCAGTGAGAGTGGCGGGCCGTTAACTGGTCAGACCTTCGTCCTCACTGGCACTTTGAGCAGTATGGACCGCGAGACTGCCGCGGCCCGCATCCGTGCTTTAGGCGGCAATGTCGCCGGTGCGGTCAGCCGCAACACCACCTACCTCGTGGCTGGCGAGAACACTGGTGCTCGCAAAAGTGAAAAAGCGCTTGAGCTCGGCGTCAAGGTCCTTAGTGAAGAGCAATTCCTGGCGTTACTGCCCTAAGGCGTCACTGCAAGAGGATAGTTTTTTCAGCCACGCTGCCGCTACTCGCATCCTTGACCCGGATTTCCCATTTTCCGGGCTGGTCATTCAGGGCGAAGGGCAAGCTGAATTCCACCTGGCCATTATCGACACTCTCGATTTGCCGATAATCCAGGCTATACTGACCATCTGGACGACGGACGCTCAAGAGCAAGACGTGATGTCCGGGCGCGACCTTGGCTTGCACCACAGCAGAAATTTTCAGCACCTCGCCGGGGCGGGCGTTATCTGGTGCGGTCAGATTAATTCCAGTCACCTGGTATGGTAGCAAAGCCAACAAAGTCCCATCTCCTGGCACTAGGCTGAGGGAGAATTTGTGGTTATTACCTAAGTATTGTCCAGTTCTGACATTGTAGAGATGGCCGGGGCGAAACACCTCCAGGTCGGCTTGATAAGCTAATTTTTGCTGTTCAGCGAGGGTGCCATTTTGCCATTGCGGGTTATTCGGTTCCGGCAGGCAACCGAAGTAATACGTCTCGCCAACCCAGAAAGCGGATTGCTGGACGGGCCTTTCCTGGCTCTGGATTTTCAGCAGTGGGGTCAATTGCACGAGCTGCTCGAGCAATGTCAGGAAGCCCTGGTCCTGACCGACATTGCGGGTAGCATTATATTCCGGCACGAAATTCAAGTATGCGGTTCGGCCTTTACCGAATTGGTGGGTAATCACTAACGGCAAATCCTGGTCATTGACTTTGGCAGTGTACAACGCCGTGCCAGTAGTCGCAGTGATGCCCTTGCCGGCTTGATTGATGCTCAGCCCGGACAGCGAGGATTCGCTGACTTTCCCCAAGGAAAAACGCCGCGTCGAGATGCCGAAGACGTCATCCAGGGCGGGGGTCTGGCGGCCATTGCAATATTCGTCTTGGGTGCCAACCTCATAATCGGCAATCAGAGTACCGCCATCTTGGACGAATTGCCGAATTGCGACCAGCTCCGCGTCGCTTAAGGCCGAGGCTTCGGGCAGAATCAGGACTTTGAAATCGGCCAAGGCGCCAGTGGCTATTTCCTGCGGGGCGACAAACCGGTACGCCAACCCGAGGTCTTCCAAAGCGCGTGCAAAAGAGAGCTGCTTGTCGTAATAATCGGCTTTTTTCTGTTTCAGGAAATTGGCGATCAGTGATACTTGTGAGTGCAGGATAGCGACCTGGTTGGTTATCTTTTTGGCGTGGAAGAGCAAGTCACCCGGACCAGAGCGCAATTCCCAGAGCAATTCCTGGTAATACTGCCTGATCTGCGAGTTCCTGAGGTCCGGCAAAAGAAAAGTCGGTCCGTACCAATTATTGCTGCTGCGTTCGCCAGCGAACAGCCCTTGCCAAAAACTGTATCGCGTGGCATTCTCCGGGGAACTATAGCCGCGGTACTGCATAATCAGGCGCTGCTCGCGCTCGAAAGACAACGGTATGCGGCCGACGCCATAAAATGAAGCGCAATCGAACACCCGCATATTCCAGAAATTCCAATTTCCGCCATAGACGTGGGGCGGGCTATTGACTCCGGTGGGGCCAATAATGGCGCCGGGGTACTGCTTCAGCAAGGCCGAGCGTTTCGTCTGCAAAGTCTTGACGAAGAGGTAATCCATATACAGCCGATGCTCGACCCACGGTGCTGGGCTGGCGTGCAGGAAGGCCTCGCCATAAGGCATTGGCCGAACCTCGTCCCAAGTCCTAAACGATGTCTTCCAGACGCGGTTCAAGTCGTCAAGCGACTGATGATGAGTCTGCAGCCAGAGTCGGAAATCCGGCAAGCAGAATTCGCAGAAGCAGATATCCATTGGATAGTTGTAATGAGTCATACTCATTTCGTCGCCGAGTTGGAAGAGCTTACGGCTGGCGAAGAAGTCGATGCGCTCGGCGACATCGATGCGGTTTAATGACTCTTGCCATTTCGGGTCATTGGGGCAAATTGGATTCACCAGGTACTTGCTGTCGTGGGTGTCGCTCCACTGCTTGAAGCTGTTTAAAAAATTGCGGTTATGCATAGCCGAAAAATTGCAATGCCAATTGCTGCCGACTTCAGTGTTGGCGAATTTCAGGGTCAGTCCATCCGTCTCGTTCTTGCCGGCGGCGTAGAGGTAATTAAAGCCGAATTGGCGCTTCTGTTCGTGGCGGTACGGGTAAGAGTATTCAGGGAAGCAATCGCCGTCCGTCCACAACAGATGGGCATAATTCCTAGTGGCGTCGAGTACCCAGGGTAAGAAAAATTCTTCTTGGCGTTCATCGAGCAGCTCACCTTTTTGTCGGAGTCGAACAATCAGGATATGGCGATTAAGCACCGCCAGGGTAGGTTGCCAGCTGACTTCCGGGCCTTGGCCGCGATAAAGCAGGCGTCCGGTATTGTCGCGAATTTCCTGCTCGATGGTTATGTTATCGGCAGCGGCGGCATTAAGTTTGACTTGGGCCCTGACCACCTCGCCGCGCTCAAAAGTCTTGGCCATTTCCAGCGTCGCGATATGTACTGGCCGTTGATTATCGTAACTGGCGAAGGCGAAATCACGCTCACCGAGACGGATATGTGCATAAATGCGTCCATGCGGCAAAGATGGACAATCGATACTATTGCTGCCAACCTGCAGGTCGGCCTTGAGGCTCTGCAATGGCTGACTATAACTGCCAAAGAAATCGATACTGGCCTCGCCTGCCTCGGCGGTAGTGATGGCTAGTGTGCCGGCAGACATTTTGGCGGCAGTCAACAGCGGTTCTTTGCCGAGACAGCAATTCAACAGCCGCCCCAAGATGGCAAATTGATATTCTTGAAAACGGTGCTCGTATCGCAATAGTGCCCAGTTAGGATTACGGTAGCCGCTGTGGGGAGCCACAAACGCACTGCTGCGGTATTTGGCCACCACTACCCGCCCCTGCCCATACTGGCCCGACAATATCTCGCTCTTGGGAAAATGCGGTGCGGCCGGGAAATCGAGCGAATCGAGAAGGTCGCTGCCGATAGGTTTAAGTTCTTTGAGCAAAGCGGTCAACTCCTGGTCTTCGCCTTGGGGATTGATATACAACAGCCCTACCCCGCCCTTGACTAATGCCAGAATCTTATTCCGCAAGACAGGTGGATAGTCAGTCCATTTGATGGCCGCCTTGTAATTTGGCTGGCTGCCGATGACTAGTGCCGAGAACTGTTCTTCCTCGAGGTATTTCTGCAATTGGCTCATCCCGGTCTGGGTAACACCAATAGGCATATTTGTTTTGACCCGCCAACTCATACTATAGGAGTGAGGAAAAACAGTCGGAGCGATGGCCTCGATGCTGAAACGCTGCTGCAGCTCAATGATATCGCGGGCGCCATCCGTGGGCACCAGGAACATAACCCGGGCCTTCTCAGCGGCATTCTGCTGCCAGGGATAATGCGGAGTCACAAATTCGCGGGACGGCTCAAATTGCCATTCCTCGTCATCACCGACCGGCTTTTGCCGCGCTTCCAAGGGCGCGAAGGTGACTGCCTCGGCCTTCTCGCCCGGCGTTTTGGCCAATAGGTCAAAAAGCATCTTCTGGCCTTCCCAGACCTGGACTAGTAACGCGGTGGACTGCTGTGGCAAGGCTGGCAGGGGGATGGTCAGCTCGCTGTTCTGATCAGGTTGCAAAGTCGCTGCTTGTTCAGCCACTTCCTGGTCAGCCAGCAAGACCTTGATTTGCACTTTGGCCGGGCGGAAACCTTGCAGGTTCAACTGCACGGCTTTCCCCTCTGCCGGGAACTCAATCTTGCCACAGCCAGCCTCGCCGGCGCCATTGATGCTGGCTAGGCTTGAAACCAAACCTAGCTGGAAACTGCTTTTCAGGCTGCTGCCATCCGAGACTTGTTCGGGAATCATTCGCCATTCCAGGGTATCCAGCGGCATACTGCCTTTACAGTACCAGGAAAACGCCAACTCGAAGCGCTTGTATTCCGGCAGAATAACCACGCCGTTGCCGCTGGCACCAAGCATCGCCAGCCAGCCGCGGATGGGCTCGATGAAAAACGACGATCCCTGGGCATTGCTTTTAGCATTAGGGACGGCACAGAACACCCCGTCCGGCAAAGGCAAGAGGAAATTATTATCCTCACCGGTTACCCCGAAGAAATTATGCTGCCAGTAATTGATTACTGTGGGGGCCATACTCTCCTTCTGGTTGGCAATCGCCAAATCGCAATGCAGCATCGCCTGACCCTCCTGCAAGGTCAGGACCCGGGTAATTTTCAGGAATTGGAATTCGCCTTGCATCCCAGGCGACTGCAATTCCAGCGCCACGGTTTTCGCGCTGGCAGTCACTATCTTGGCCTGGTACTGCACCTTGGTAAAATCATATTTATTCGGGGGGAACTGGTCTTTGAACGAGCCACTACTGCCCTTTGCATCCGCCAGGGTCAACTCTCGGCCAGTGCGTTTATCGCGGAGGCTGACCAAGCGCCCGCCCAGGGTCGAGAATTCGGCCCGCAGGAATTGGTTCTCCATTACGCAAAATCGGCTCCCCGCGGCATCGGCCTCGCCGATATTGATGCTGGCAGCAAAAACACTAACGGAACACAACGAGCAGATTAACAACAACAGTTTGCGCATCTCAGTTCTCCTGTTTTACGGAGGTTTTTTCTCCGTCGGCACGTTCCAAGGTGAAGGTGCAGTCATCTAAAAGCAGCACATCCATATTAAAGGTATAAATTATGGGCACGAAGCTCAAGTCAATAAAGACCAGGTCATTTTTGCGGATCGGCTTGACAGCGATGCTGAACTCACATTTTTGCCAACTCGTGGGTGCATCGACCGGGATGCGTCCGCCAGTCAGGGTACGGGCGCCCAAGGTCCGAGCTGAATCAGGCAGCGTCCCGTTGGCGATGACTCCCAGAGATACCTCGCCTTTACCCTGCGCCCAGACCGACATCCGCAAGACATCACCCGGCTTGACCGACATCCGACTGGCGTAGCGCAGCAAGTAAGCCTGATTCTGGCTGCTCTCGCCCTCCAGCCATAAAGAGAAATTGCCGCTGCGCACTTCGGCCGGATTTTTACTGATC
>CAZUCG010000120.1:0-7385 GCA_964619145.1 uncultured Lentisphaeraceae bacterium
GTTTTTAATATATCATTCTGGAGCGACTTATCAATTGTCATAAGCAAAAAGTTTCCGACTCGAACTCGAAACTCGTGACATCAAAGAATCATCCGCGATGACGCGGCTATCTGCGTTAATATGGACATTGCGGAGATTGCCGACTTGGTAGCTGGTAAAGACCTCGGCGACTTCTTTGTCCAACGTCAATTGGCAGATGTTGTTGTATTGGGATCAATCAGAGTCATCCAGAATGCCATCGGCGCTGTTCCGGTGGCGCGATGATTTCTGCGATTTCGGCCGGGGCTTGATAAGCGAATAACAATGGTCTTGATAAGAGTATCAGGCAAGATAGCAAGCGGTTGATTTTCAATATAGTATATTTTTGGGTCAGGGTTGAAAGTGTAGGAAGCTCAGATCGGCTGAGTTGCTGTCTCCTAACAATAATCGGCTTTCCCAGGGGTGTCGCGGATTGAGATGGTTGTCGCCGCAATGGATATTGAAGCGCAGTGGTGCAGTTGGGTACTGACGGAATGGGGCGAAGTGCTGTAGGGCGAAGGATACGATAAGGCTGTCCTCCGAAGTGCGGGTCGTGGTCCAGTATTTTTTCAGAGTCAGGGGCGAGAAGACAAGGTTGTGACCAAGGTGGTCAAAGTGGGCTTGCAAAATTGGGAAGAGCCGACAGGGTTCTAATTCCAGCGAGATCTTCTCTGGACCGTTGCCGACCTCGAAATTGACTGCATCGCCATCCCGGTAGATACGGAACCAAGCGCTCCCAAGCGGATAAATCTGTGCCTCTTGGCGGCTCTGCCCGCAGCAGTAGCCTGGGCTGTCTTCACCGGCGTAGGCGCGGATTTCCGGTAAATCAAAATGGAATTTCGGGAAGTCTTCATCGAGCAACTCCTGCAGCAAGTGTGCTTTTGCGGCCAGCTGTTCGGGGAAGAACAGATATCCCTCGGCTTCGGAGTGGTAGCCGAGCCGGGAATCTTCTTCGCAGAGCGTCTGCATCCGCACGGTAGCGGCCATCTCGTCAAGCACAATTTCACGCATTTCCGGCAGGTGGCTGCGGCGATGGTAGATCATATCTTCACGCAAAAAATAGAATCGGAGCAGATTCAGTGAGCTTTGGATTTGCAGGCCGATGCTCTCGGCCAGGGTCAGGTCAGCTAGGCGGGCGGGATCAGAATGATGTTTGTCCTGCAATGGCAGTAGAATTTTCAGGCCGTGGTACCAATGCTTGTGCATTTGCTGCAGTAGAGTAATTGCTTCCGGCAGAGTATGGATATAGTCCAGGCATTCGCCAATGCGGTCTCCGCCGACGCGAATGTCCCGGAAGATATAGCTGGGTGGCAAAGGCTGGTCCACTGGGAATAGATAGAGTGGGAAAGCAATTGACTGATGCAACAAGCCGAACCATTTGAAATTCAGGTTCTCGGGGAAGGCGCGATAACTCTCGCCGAAAGCCTGCCAGGCAGCTACCAGCACAGCGGCGTCCTCACCCCATTCGGGTAGTGCCAATTCGTGCAAGAAGTCCTCTTCAGTCGGCGGCAGCGGGGCAAAAGACAGCCGCCCGGCCGCCCGGTTCATAATGCCGGGGTAGTTGCCGAAATACCAGCATTGCATCGCCAGCCGGCAAGTAGTTTGATGGATGGCGCTGTATTTGCGGTAGAGGTTGTCTGGCACGGGGATGATGGGCACAGAGGCATTCTCGTGCGAGCAACTGACCTGCAATTTGGCTGCCGGCAATGCGCAGCGCTGGGCCACTGCGCTCCATAAATCAGCTGGGCCGATGAATGACAGTGAGTAATCCAGCACCGGTCGGTCCACGCCTAGCTGGTTGCTCAGGCCACCGACTTCAAAATTGAACATCAGGTGCAAGTCATCGGGCCAGTGTTCTGCGAGGCGCAGGAATTGTTTCTCCTCTGGTTCGCCTTTCCAGAAGCTGGCGAAATAGAACCAGCCGACGAATTCGGCGGCGGGTTCATATTTGCGCATCGCGTCGGCCATCAAGCGAGCAATCCCGACGAAGAGTTCCTCGACCGATTTTTGGGAGCAGCGCGGGCAATTGCAGGGCGGCCCGATATGTTCGTAAAGCACTCTGGTGGCGCAGGGATTGCTGCTCTCCAGGCACATAATATTGATAATGCCGCCCAAGCCCTTGACTTGGCTGAAAAGGTACTCGATGCTTTCGCGCAGGTAGGCCTGTCCCTCTGGAGAGGAGGTGCAAAAGCAGTACTGGGTGTCGTCCTGATGGTGACCCAGAATCGACGGGACGCTGGCGCCCTCTGCCAATGGCAAGGCCATCTTGGAAGCGCTGAAGGCCTTCGGCTCAGCTAGAAAAACAAAGCACTTGATGCCGTAGCGGGCGCATTTGTCCACCGTGGCCTGTAATTTTGCCAGGCGCTTGGCTACTCCTTGGCCGTGGGCGGGAAAGAATCGACTCGGCATATCCTTAAGATACAAGGTAATCCATAAGCCGTTGATCTGCTCGTGTGCTAGGCGGTCAAGATAGGGGTCGGCATAATAATCCAGGTCATCGGTTAGCTCATCCAGGCATTTTGGCGGTCGGCAAGTGGGACTGAAAAAACAGCGTGAGATGCGCCACAGCAGTTGCGGCCGGCGGTGGAAATGGCCTAGCAGTGGCTTTTCGCTGCTGGGCAGGCACAATTGCTCCTCCAGCAAATACACCCCTCGCCGTAGTCCTTCGCAGTCAGTTGCAGTGATGCTGACCGCCAAGGGGGTGATGTCCAGAACGAACTCCTCGGGGGCTAGTTCACGGTCTTGTCGGAGTTGCAGCGGTATGCCGTGGTCGTTGGCTGGGATGCCACGCATTTTCATTATGCGTTGCAATGACTCGCGGGCAGTCGGCGGCAGGTCGAAGTCGGCGTTGCTGCCAGGCGGCAGAGCAATGCCGCCTGAGAATTGTCCGCACGGACCAGTCGGGTAGCGTCGCTTTTCCGGTTGCTTGAGTTCATCCACGAACTTCAGGGTCTGCTTGTTGGCGCGGAGCAGGGCGGTATATTCCGCCAGAGACTGGCTGTTCATAATTCTCCAGAGTAAGGCGAGGCGAGGGATTTTAGATTATTGGTCGCTAGCTAGAGGTCTTCCGAAAAGCCAAAGACAATTTTAACCGCGAAAAAACGCTAAAAACGCGAAAGAAGGAGATATTTATCCGCAGATTACAATGGCTGCTGGTTAGTGACTAGGGAATAATGATCACTAGAAAAACTTACTACTCTCCGACTCACAGCTAAGGTTATTTCTGTAAAAGTAGGATGCTTTCAGCGAGCTTGTGGCGGTAATCGCGGAGCTTGCCGGCGTCGGTATTCCACTTGGTCTGTTTCCAGAAGATGCGTTTGCCTTCCGTCCCGGCCTCATAGCCGGGCACGATGGCCTCAACGGCTTCTTGCATCAGCTGGCGGGCCGCAGCGGCTTCCTGGGGGTGGGCGGATTTTTTGCATAGCGCGTCCAGAAGATGGAAGTACTCGTAGTCTTCAAAAGCGTCGCGGGACATTTCCCAGCGCACAGAGGCGATAGGCCACTTATTTTCATCTGGATAAATGACCATCCCGGAGCTGCAGAGGACGCGGCCATCCGGGTAGATAAACTGCGGTATTTGCAATGTTTTGGGGTTGTTCCAGCCGTGGTTCAATTTCCAGTAGAAGATACCGCTGATTTGGTATTTCCACATCAGGAAACCAATCATCCGGCTATCCATCAACGGACGGTCGATCAGGAAATGCCAGTTCGGGTACCATTCGATTTTTTCGCCGCGGTCTCGGGCTTCCTGTAGCTTATCGTGCTCAAAAAATCCCAGGCACCAAATATCTGCTGCGCCGATCAGCTCTTCCATCGGCCATTTGGTGACCATAATCTTGACTTCTGGTACAGTGCTGTGTACTAGGGCGGCGAATTCGCGGCAGATAGCGAAGTCGTCTTCGCCGTGCGGTTCATCGGTCAGTGAGAAGCGGGTCTTGTCTAGCCAGCCGCGTTGGCGCAGATGCTCTGCGACCAGGCGCAGATATTCAGCGAAGCCGCTCTTGAATTCTTCGGTTAACTTCCCTGCTTCGCGAGAAATTAGCAGGCCCTGCCATTTCCGTCCCATAGCATCTTTTGCCGACGGCGCGCTATAGACGCCCCAGCCAGGAAAATAAAGCACCTGCTGGCGGTATTTCCCCAAGAGCAATTCGGCCTGTTGGTCGAAATCAGCTGTGTCCAAGCTGATCTTTCCTTGCTCGTCACGGGTAATTTTGATATCGGCAAACAGCGGTGTGGTGCTGACATAGTGCTCAGCGCAATGGCGATAATAGACTTCAGGGTTACTCTGGTCGAGGTCATTCAAACTGAAACAACCGTAATTGGTGCTGTGGAATTGCTCCGGCAAGGCGAAGTCCCAGACAGCCAAGCGCAGCGGCACGCTGAGGGCAAAACCGCCGTCGGCGGTAATTCTGGCCTCGCTGTGGTAGATTCCGGGGGGCGATTCAGGCGATGATTTGACGGTGACCCAGACAACGTAACTCTGGCCGGGTTCTTGTCGCTCAAAGGGGCGCAATTTCGGCAGTGGGTCGGGATAATAGCCGATCTCGCCGCCAGATTTATCCATCACGGCTACGGCTTCGCCAAAGACCGTGCCGCGGCCCGAACCGGTGTTACTCAAGGTTGGCACGGCGACATAATCGACCTGGAGCAGCTCCAGCGATAGCTCGCTGTCGCCTTGCCGGAAAGGCGATAATGCTACCTGGACATTGCTTAAGGCTTTTTTAGGTGAGAGGATTAGCTGGAAAGACTCGAATTCGTTGCGAGCCAGCCAGGCCACCGGCTCCGTCTGCGGGCCTTGTGCAACTGGCTGGTCGAGATTGTAGGTCTTTTCTGAAGCAGGGCGCGGCCAAACCGTCATTGCAGTATCGTCAAGTAGAATCTTGGTCGGGATAGGGCTGCCCAACATTGGCAAGGAGCCGGGTTTTACTCCAGCGACGATGCTCAAATGACGGTCATTGCCAGAGGAATCCAGGCCGATATTCTGTGGGTCATCCATCAGGTAAATCGCCTGAGCGCCAGCCGGGGCCTGACCAGTCGCCAACGCCTTGATTTCTGCCGGCGCTAGCACGCGATTGTAGATATATACTTCATCAACTGAACCGCTGTGAGCACGGCCGATATTCATCGGATAAGAATTTTTGGCCAGGCTATAGTCCTTGACCTTCGGGTAGGCTTCCTTGAGGTCGCGTGAGCTGATGAATTCGCCGTTGAAATATCCGCTGCCGAGGCCTTTTTCCGGGTCGTAGGTCATAGCCAAATGAATCCAGGTGCGGAGCGGGCTGGGGAATTTCTCGGGTGTCCAGACGATATCGCGCTCTTCTCCATCGACGGTGCCTTTGAAATAGAATCCGCCGCTTCTGATGCCGCGTTTACGAATGGAGAAGACCCGACCCTGGCCGATGATTTCAGCGTCGTGCTGCCAGTTGTCTTCGGCATAACAATATAGCGACACTGTAAGACCTTGGGATAAATCCAGGCCGAGGCCCTTTTCCTTGGTCAAGAGATCACGGATATTCTCGAAACGCACAGCGTTGCCACGGACGCCCGGGACGCTTTCCAGCGCCAGAAGTGTCAGGCTGAACAAGCAGAGCAATAGTAACTTTTTCATTTTTGTTCCTTTGTGATTTATGCGCTACGCCCACTGAAAAGTAATTGTGGTTAAGAAGAAGATCGCCTCGTGGGGAACTCAATCCAAGTCCAACACCGGCCAATCGGCCGGTGGGTCGCCCAAGTCTGGCACGGCTAGCAATTCCCCGCCTTGCAAGGCAGATTGGTGTGCTACCAGTCCCGGTAAGTTAAAACGCGCTGCCGCCCAGATGTTCGTCGGCGAGAGCTGGCCGGTTGCGACTGCCTGACAGAAGTCATCTACCAAAAAATGGTGCGTACCGTTATGGCCATTTTTTTCCTGGCGGATTTCTGCCGGGATTCGCCAGGTGGGTTGGATGGGTGAGCTCTCATTGTAGCCTAGCCCATCGCTGATTTTCTGGGGCGTGTCAGGGTCATTCAGGATGCTGAATACGCTGGCGGGGAATAATTGCTCACTGACTTCCTGCAGCAGTAATTTCTTGGGGTCAGACGCCGCCCAATGGGAAAAATAATGATGCGCGACCGAGAATTCATAGCAGCCATCCGAGCCGTAGAATTGCGAGATGTAGGTATTGGGGCCGGCGAATGCCACCCGGCGGTTCTCACTGATCCGGGCAATGCCAGCGTTGGAGAGCTGGGCCAGCATTGCGGTGTTGGAGAAGGGGTTATTCCAGAGGTTCACACCATTGCTGCCGAAGATATCGGTGAGGTATTTCTCGGTGTAGCCGAAGGCCGAGACCTTTTTGGCGTAAACGCCTGGTAAGGCGCCTAAAATCATCGAGGTGGAGTGCGTAGGGTAGTACATTGGCGGGATGCCGGCCAGCTGGCGCCAGTTCGGGCCGCTGCGGGTGAAGTCGAAATGGCGTTGGTCGTGGTTGTATTGCGCCTCGCCATAGACAAAATCGCCCATCTCACCGGCTTTCATCTTGTTGCGGCAGAAGATAGTCGCTGAACGATAATAGCCAGTCTCGCCCATCGAATAAGTCAGGCGGGTCTGCCGGACTAGTGACTCAATCTCCTGAATCTCCTCGATCTTGCTGGCGCAGGGCACTGCACTATAGACGTGCTTGCCGGCTTTCAAGGCGGCAATAACCAGTGGGCCGTGCAGATGACGCTGGCTGAAGACCGCAATGGCGTTGATTTTACGGTTTGCCAAAGCTGCCTCGAAAGTCTCAATGATGGGTACCTGAAACTGCTCGGCGCAAGCGGCCGCGCGCTCGGGCAGTAGATCACAGACAGAGACACTCTCGACATCAGGATGTAACTTGAATAATGGGACGAAGTTTTTGCTGAATGCCCCGCAGCCAATAAAACAAAGGTTGATCTTTTCGCGCATTTTTTACCTCTCCAGGGAATTTAAGAGCTCGACAGGATTCTAGAAATCCCGGGTTTTTTTCAGTGCTTGCAGCTGTCGATGATTCGGCCATTTTGCCCAGGCCTCATCGAAGATATTTTGCGCCTCCTGGCGGTGGTTTAATTTGTCGGCACAGACGGCATAGCAGAGATAGAAATTGATGGCCTTGGGGCCGGGGAATTCCTTTTTTAACTCCCGTAATAACCGCAGCACAGCATTGTTGGTCTGCAGCACCGTCTCAGCATCACCGTAATCATATTGCTTGACAATCAGGCGGTCAATTTCTGACCATAATCGAGCATCATCGCCAGCACTGTCTCCACGAATGGATATCCGCAAGCCAGCCTTGAAGATGTCTATCGCTGCCGCTAATTGCCCTTCCAGAATCAGAAAACGGGCAAGCTCTCCATTTTCTCCGAAGCTCTCG
>CAZUCG010000121.1:0-7355 GCA_964619145.1 uncultured Lentisphaeraceae bacterium
TGTTAATTTTTTCTTGCGGCGAATCTATTCTGCTGAACGAAATATATCCGTACTGAGACTGAAGATTTTTTTCTGAGGGCGAAGGACAAGCGGAATGAAGATGCCGAGCTGGATTTATGTCCCTTGGCGTATGCATTTGCTAAAGCCCTCGCTTGCGAGGGCTTTTTTTTTGGCGTTGACTGGAGGTATATGATGGCAAGCAGAGTAGCCTTGATTGGCATTGTGATTGAAAATCCCGAGTCGGTGGAAAAGCTGAACACTATTTTGCATCAGTATCGGGACAATATCATCGGGCGGATGGGCTTGCCGTATCGACAGAAGGGAATTTTTATCATCAGTGTGGCGGTGGATGCCCCAGAACAAGTCATCAATGGCTTGTCTGGCAAGCTGGGGATGTTGCCTGGGGTCAGTGCCAAGACTATCTATGCTCCGAAACACGAATCAGGAGGCGCATGAGTAAGGATTTACTAGCTAAGTTAGAGCAGGAAGGAACCCTGTCGCGGAAAGAGTTCTTGGCCTTGCTGCAAGGCCGCAATACGGCTTTGCAGGAGTTCGCGGCAGAAAAAGCGCGGGCGCTCCGAGAGCGCCTTTTTGGCCGTGGCATTTACTTGCGTGGGCTGATTGAGTTTAGTAGCTATTGTCATAACGATTGCTATTACTGTGGTTTGCGGCGTAGCAACCCTGGCGCGCAGCGCTACCGTCTGACTGCAGAGCAGATTTTAACCTGCTGTCGTCAAGGCCATACTTTGGGTTTTCGCACCTTTGTCTTGCAAAGTGGCGATGATTCCTATTGGCAGGACGAACGGCTGGTCCCGCTGGTTAAGGCTATCAAAAATGAATGCCCAGATAGTGCCGTGACGTTGTCCGTAGGTGAGAGGAGTTTTGCCAGTTATCAGGCTTTACGGGCGGCAGGTGCGGACCGTTACCTGCTGCGGCACGAGACTGCTAATCCTGAGCATTACCGTCGTTTGCATCCGGTTGAGATGAGCTGGCATTCTCGCCAGCAATGTTTGCTTGATTTACGCAGCCTGGGGTATCAGGTTGGGGCGGGCTTTATGGTCGGTTCACCAGGACAGACCTTATCACACCTAGTCGAGGATTTGTTGTTCTTAAGTAAATTTCGTCCCGAGATGGTTGGCATTGGGCCCTTTATGCCGCAGCACGACACGCCTTTTGCCGGTGAGCCGGCCGGCAGCGTGGAGTTGACCTTGTTCTTGCTTTCGTTGCTGCGCCTAATGCTCCCGAATGTACTGTTGCCGGCCACGACTGCCTTGGGTAGCTTGCACCCTCGCGGACGAGAAATGGGCATTTGCGCAGGCGCCAATGTGGTTATGCCTAACCTCTCGCCAGAGGATGCCCGGGCGAAGTACCAGATTTATGACCACAAGCTTAGTATCGGTGCTGAGTCGGCGGCTGGGCTGGTCGATTTGCAACGCCGTCTAGAAGAGATTAATTGCTTTATCGCCAGCGGTCGGGGAGATTTCAATCCCGACGTTCTTGCTATTCTTCAACCCCAAAAATAGGAAACCATTATGTATGATGTAAAATCGCCTCAGGCTGAAAAATTCATTGACCACCAGGAAGTATTGGCTAGCTTGGCTTATGCAGAAGAGAACAAAAGCAATATCGCTCTGCTGGATAGCATCCTGGCCAAGGCTGAATTGCGCAAAGGCTTGACCCACCGCGAAGCTTCTGTGTTGCTGGCTTGCGATGTCGAGGAGAAAAACCAGCAGATTTACCGCTTGGCGGAACAGATCAAGAAAGATTTTTATGGCAATCGGATAGTCATCTTCGCACCGCTTTACTTGTCAAATTATTGCATTAACGGCTGTGTCTATTGTCCTTATCACGTGAAGAACAAGCATATCACCCGCAAAAAGCTCACTCAGGAGGAAATTTGTCGGGAAGTGATTGCTTTGCAGGATATGGGTCATAAGCGCCTAGCCATTGAAGCTGGTGAAGACCCCAAGTTGAATCCCCTTGAATACATCTTGGAGAGCATCAAGACGATATATAGTATCAAGCATAAGAATGGCGCAATTCGTCGCGTCAATGTCAATATCGCCGCCACTACGGTAGAGGATTACCGCAAGCTCAAGGATGCGGGCATTGGCACTTATATCTTATTCCAGGAGACTTATCACAAGGAGAGTTACGAGAAGCTGCATCCCACCGGCCCTAAGCACGACTACGCTTATCATACCGAGGCGATGGATCGCGCTATGCAGGGCGGCATTGACGATGTCGGCCTGGGAGTGCTCTTTGGGCTCGAACTTTATCGCTATGAATTTGCCGCTTTGCTGATGCACGCCGAGCATCTGGAAGCCGCATTTGGGGTCGGGCCGCATACCATCAGTGTGCCCCGCATCAAACCTGCTGACGATGTCGATGTCAAAAAGTTTGACAATAGCGTTAGTGATGATATTTTCGCCAAGCTGGTAGCTTGCATCCGGGTTTCTGTGCCTTATACTGGGATGATTATCTCGACGCGTGAGAGCCAAGAAGTACGTGAGCGGGTTTTGCATCTCGGCATTTCACAGGTCAGTGGAGCATCTCGTACCAGTGTGGGGGGATATGCGGAACCGGAACCCGAGGGCGAGAATTCCGAACAGTTCGATCTCAGTGACCGTCGGACCTTGGATGAGGTGGTTCAATGGCTGATAAAAATGGGCTATATCCCGAGTTTTTGCACGGCCTGTTATCGTGAGGGCCGTACCGGTGATCGTTTTATGAGCTTGTGTAAGAGTGGCCAAATTCAGAATTGCTGCCATCCTAACGCTTTGATGACCCTCAAAGAGTATCTGCTGGATTACGCGTCAGAAGAGACTCATAAGATCGGCGAAGAGCTGATCAGCCAGGAAATGCAGCACGTGAGTTCGGAACGGGTACGAGCCCGGGCAAAGCAGAATTTGCTGGAAATCGAAAAGGGTAATCGCGATTTTCGCTTTTGAGCAATGCGATTATTTCTGCGGCGCTAATTCCGCTGCAGAAATAATTGCCTTGTTAGGCGGTCAATCTGGACGTATGCTAAAATGAGGAAGCGATAAAATATGGGCTTGAACGACACACCATCTGCCGAACGATTGCAGATTGGAATTTTTGGCCGTCGTAATGCCGGCAAGTCTAGTCTGATTAATGCTTTGACTAATCAAAATCTGGCGATAGTATCACCTCAGAAGGGTACGACTACTGACCCGGTTTACAAAGCTATGGAGCTGCTGCCGCTGGGGCCGATTGTGCTAATTGATACTCCGGGCTTGGATGACGATGGTGAGTTGGGACAGCAGCGCATCCGCAAAGCCTATCAAGTCTTGAACAAAACTGACCTAGCGGTGCTGGTAGTTGACATTAGCGCTGGCTTGACGCAGGACGACGAGGCCATCCGGCAACGCATTTTAGCAAAGGGTATCCCGCTGGTTATTGTGCTCAATAAATCTGACGGCGAGCGATCCTCAGTGTTGCCGGAGGGGCCGAATGTCATCTCGGTCAGTTGCTTGGACGGTCATAATATTACTTCTCTGAAGGAGTTGCTAGCTCGGCAAATCACAACGGAAAAATCAGCTCTTCGTCTGTTGCCGGATATTGTCCAGCCAAAAGATTTGCTGCTATTGGTTGTGCCTGTTGATGCGAGCGCTCCGAAGGGCCGGCTGATTCTGCCGCAACAGCAGGTTATCCGGGCGCTGCTCGATATCCACGCTGCGGCCTTAGTGGTGCAAGACACAGAATTGAAAACCGCGTTGGCGTTTTTGCGGCAGCCACCACGACTGGTGGTGACCGATAGCCAGGTTTTTGCTCAGGTCGCAGCCGAGACACCGCCGGAGGTGTTGCTGACTTCGTTCTCTATTCTTTTTGCTCGTTTCAAGGGTGATTTGCCACTCACAGTGCGGGGCGCGAGCGCCATATCCACCTTGCAGGATGGCGCCAAAGTGCTGATTTCTGAGGGCTGCACTCATCATCGGCAGTGTGCTGATATTGGGACAGTAAAGATGCCCAATTGGCTGGAAAAATTTACTGGGAAAAAATTCTGTTACACTTTTAGCAGCGGCACGGAGTTTCCTGATGACCTGACTCAATTCGAGCTGGTTATCCATTGCGGCGCTTGTATGCTGAATGAACGCGAAGTGAAGCATCGTCTGCAATGCGCTCAAGACCAAGGCGTAGCGATGACCAATTATGGCATCGCTATTGCTTATATGCACGGTATCCTGAAGCGCAGTCTAGAGCCTTTTCCAGAAATCGCGCAGTTGCTGGAAAAGTAAACGAGTGCTGAAGTTGCCCAGAGTTGGAAAGCTCTGGGCAGCTCCTCTTGCTAGTGCTGAAAGACCGGCGCTGGAGAGCCTTGGGTGGCTTGGCTATTCGACGTTCTGGCAGCTGAATTGTGCTGTCTCTCCAGAAGGCAGTCGACAACGATAGAAGGTCGAATTTAGGGCCAGGGTATTTTTTTCTTCTTGGTTAATTAGCCGCAGGATGATTTGTAGTTTTTGCTCAGTGCCAGGTAAGATATTGGCAAACAGCCACTTTATTTCCCGTTTTTGCTTATCACTGGCATTGATTTGTGGGTAAGTGGAAGCGACTTCCCAGCCGACTGGAATGACTTGTCCTACAATGGCACCGCCAGGGTTCGGATTAGCTGGATTTTCACACAGTAGAAGATTGATCGCCAGCGTGTCATTATCGTGAATTTGTAACTGCCGCCAGAGAAAATATGGTTCTGGGTCAGGACTGACGCTGGAAACATCTTTGCCGCTAGGCTCTTCAATTGGCTGAGCAAAAACGCTGGATTTCCGTGCCGACTGGCTGGCCGATTGCTCAGCGCTAATATCCCTAGCCGAGCTAGCAGCATTGACGCCTTGGACGCGGTTGTTGCTGCTTTGCCGGCTCGGGCTGGGCGTAAGACAAGCATAAGCGTTGGTAAGTTGCTCGATAATATCGTCGCCGCAGGTTACTGGCTGAAAAGAAAATTCGTCGCTGTCTGCTAATCTGTCGTCTTGATCTACGACCTCAAGCTGACTGGATGATGAGTTTTGCCGCGCTGTTCGCATTTGCTGGTTGGCTGAAAGCGGTTGGGCTGGAATGTCCCTAGCCAGCGGTTTTCGCCAGCCTCGATTGACGGGCGCAGGCGGAGCAAAATAGATAAAAGAGAGGACCACGACTAGAATAAATAACATTAACAATGTCTGTGTTTTTGACATAACTTTCTCCTTGTTAAAATTTTGTGCAATTATGGCGGCCTCTCTCAGTCGTTTGCGCAGTTTTGCCAGCGTTCGATGGCTTGTAAAAGCGAAGCGTTGTCTACTTCGCCACACTGCCATTGTTCAACAATCAGCAGGATGCCAGCATCATCCAGGATATTGTTTTGCGTGCTTCCTGGGCCTGGAGTAGAGTTGACTTCTGCCGGTGGATCCGCCCAGAAAGAAAAAATTTGTGCCTGCGGGCTACTGCGATCCTGGCTAAATATCTCAACGTTGAATTGCACTGTTTCACCGACATCGAGTTTGTTGTCAGCATTGCCGATATGGGGTAATTTGGCTTCGACGATGGCAGTTACATCAAGATAATCCTGGCCGGTTTCGGTTTGGCCATCTACCCGGCACAAGCGATTATTGCTGCTGGCCGGCAGGACCAGCCAGAAGGCCAGCTCCAGTGGTGCGCCATTTTTGCCAGCCGTGTTTGTCAAAGTTGCGCTTGCCGTTAACGAGCCGCTGTTTGGGTTTAGCTGCCAGTTATCAAAGGAGAGACTGGTACTTTCACTGACATCGATGATATTTGCTCCAAGCATAAAATCATTGAATTTGTAGATACTGGTTTGATAGGTTGACTCCAGATAGATACTATTACCTAAGGCATTGCCCCATAATGAAATACCGCCCAGACGGTATGGGCCATTGCTGCGTTGAGTGGCGATGCTTGCTGTTGGGAACTGGAAGAGCAATTTGTTCAAGCCATAAGAATTTGGGTTGTAGGTAAGTATGCCATCTCCGACGGCATCTGCTACATTGATTTCCGTGCTGTTGTACAGACTGGCACTCCAATTGTAGCGACCACTTCGGGTAGGTGTAAGTAGAATGTCGAGTTCAACGCAGAGCATTTCTTTGCAGCCATCGCCGTCCTTATCGATACTCCAATCACGACCGGTATTCAGCAGCACCACGGGGTCGTGCTCAAAGGCAAAACACGAGTATTCATCGCTGGCGAGCTGACCTCTGTAGGAATCCAGCTCAGGTGATTCGAGCATATTGCCAGCTGTTTCGTAGAGCGTAAGTCGCTTGATGTTGTATGGACCATCCATACCGTGCTGGAAAATTTCCCGCCCCGGGAAAGTCAGCACGACCTCACGCAGTCCGACTGTTAATTCCAGTCCAAGCTGGGTGGTTACGCTAATGCGCTCATCTTGCTTGTCGCATAATTCAGCGCAGAGGTAATAACTGGCGTCTTTGTCGATATTGAGCTCACAAACGACTTGTAATTCATCAAAGAGTCCATTGCCATTAGTGTCTAGGGCCCGATATTGCCGCACTGCGCTAATGCTGCTGGCGGAAGTGCTACCCATTCCTAGCAGGAAGCTCGAGACTTTGGCTTTTAAATTAGGTGCGGGGGTAATTTCTCCTCGGGCAAAGAAGACGAAGTTCCCAGCTGTGGGGATGGTGAAAGAAGCGCTGAAGATGCCATCGCCGGCAATCTCGTCGGGGAAGGCGCCATCATCACGAAATAGCCCGGCGGCGAAATTTTTACCAGATTCGCTGGCATCTTCCTGTACGACTTGTAAATGCAGGTCCATTTTCTCGGCAGTGAGGAGCTCGTCCTGCAATTTGCCACAACAAAAAACGACAAAGTCCTGCCCGACTTGCTTGGTCTTACTTTGTGGCCAAAAACGAAAGTTCAGAGATGCTTGTTTTTCCTGCATTGCCACTTGGTAGGCCAAGGTATCGGCACTTTGATTTGCACCTAAGCTAATCAAGTATCTGCCGGCGCTGGCATTTGTCAATGGCAATGTGGCCAAGTTGGTTACTAATGCGGCCAGCGGTAGGAGCTTCTCCTCGTCACTGAGCTTTTGTGGTAATCCGAAAGGCGTGTTCTCTTCTAGGCTGGATAACACTATGCCCTCTGGAGTGGTTACGCTGATAGGGAGTTCTGGGGTTACTCCTAAAAACAGGAAGGATATCTCTTGTGGCTGGGCTAGGAAGAACTCACAACTTGCACTTTGCCCAGGTTCCAGGATGCCATTCCAGGTAGCGAAGGCTGCCTTCCAAGGGTAGTCAGTGATTTGTTCCTGATTATCGACTGAGGCTTCAGCTCGGGTTAAAATTGTTTCCCCCCGATCGGAATAAGTCGCTGCAGCGCCGCGGTAATCGATG
>CAZUCG010000122.1:0-7335 GCA_964619145.1 uncultured Lentisphaeraceae bacterium
CATTGGCAATCACGGTCGGGCTGGGGCAGGCGCAATTCAAGTCCACGCCGCTGGCCCCCAACTCCAGCAGTCGTCTGGCAGTCTCGGCCAAACGAGCAGAATTGACCCCCATAATCTGGGCAATGACCGGCAAACCAGTGGCTAGGTAGGGTCGTAACCAATTTTCCAAGCGTGAGATTCTGGGCACGCCAGTGGAGATACGCAGGAATGGCGTCCACCAGGCAGAGACCCATTTGCGGCTGCTCATTGCGCTCAGGAAATTCCCTTCAGTAATGCCGTCCATTGGGCCGGGGAGGAGTCTGGGTAGGGGTATTCCCTTCAGTAATACTGGTTGCAAGAGAGATTCGGGCATATTTTTAGCGGTCAAAGGTGGCGCGCAGTAGCCAGGCTAGGCGTGGCAGTGCCAGCCAATTCGTGTGGCGTTTGGCGATGATGTACGTCTCGTTACGAGCAAGCTTACGGTTGCTATTGGCTAGACCACCTAACTCCATATTCACTAACGCTGATGGCAATTCCTGCAGTTTGGCCCGCCCCTGCCAGCAGCGCCAGATGAAATCGTAGTCAGCTGAGATGCGGTAACGAGTATCGTACTGACCCAGGCGCTCGTATAGCGAATGTCGGAAAAAACAGCCGGGGTGGGGCACCGGCATAAGTGCTGGCAGCAACAGGAAGCTGCGCGGTTTGAAGATTTTGCTGACTTTGCCGGCAGAATGAAATTTCACTGGGCAGATTACGCCTTCGCAATCGGGTTGAGCCGCAAAGGCCTGCAGGACCATCTGCAAGGCCTCGGGATCATACCAGTCATCACTGTTCAGCAAGGCAATGACCTCGCCGCTGGCGGCAGCGATACCCTGATTCCAGGCGTCGGGGATACCGGCTACCTGAGGCTGAAGCTGCTGCTGAAGAATTTTTCCGGCAATGCCGGCCGCCTGTAAGAGCGGCAGGTGTCGCTGGATTATCTCTAGCGTCGCGTCTTGAGAGCCGCCATCGACAAACAGATATTCGCTCGGTTTACAGGTCTGTTGCAGTACAGAAGCGATGCAGCGCTCCAAGGTGGCAGCGCTATTCAGGCAAATTGTAATCAGCGTCGAGGTCATTGTTTTCGCTCCGATTCTTGGCTGGAGACGCCGCCAGGAGGAGTGTGATTCTGCAGGGCGAGGCTGCGAGTTAACGACGTTATATCACGTTCCAGATGGCGGAATTTGCCTAAGATAAGGATGCTGCCGACATAGACATACAGTACCAGCAGATAAGTAATCAAATCAGCACCACGACCGACGCCTAGTTTTTTGGCGATTACGCTGGATACATCCGGCATCAGCGTCAGGAATATCCCCAAGCCAAATTGGCAAATAAAGAATAATCTGGCTATCAGGCGGTTCCTTAAAGCGGCCAGGCAGAGTGCAGAGGCCAACAAAAAACCGAGAATCAAAATTATTTTTATCCAGTTCATAGTTTCCAAATGTTTTTTCAGAGGTCTGAAGTCGTGTCTGCGATGTATTATGCCAAGGTTAGCGCAAGAATTTATTGACCAGTAAGTCCAGCAGGATATTCAACGAGTTAATTAGGCGCTGACCCTTGGCTTGCGAATAGTCGGAGTAGATGATGTGGGTGGGAATTTCAACCACCTGCAGACGCTGGCGGCGGATCTGCTGCAGTATCTCGCTGGCGTGGGCCATACGATTCTCGTATAAGTGTATCGACTGTAACGCCCGCCGATTCAAGGCGCGAAAGCCGTTATGGGCGTCACTCAGCCACAGCCCAGTGAAAAATAAGTTTACCAGGCGGGCGCACTGCAGAAGAAGGCGTTTGGGCAGAGGAATCCCAGCACTGTCCTGATGCCGTAAAAAGCGTGAGCCCAGGGCCACGTCTGCACCGGCGGTCAGAGCGTCCAGAAAAAGCTGGATATCTTCCACCCGGTGTTGTCCATCGGCATCGAAATGCACGACGGCCTCCGCACCTTGTCGCACCGCGAAGTCCATGCCCGTCTGCAAAGCCGCGCCTTGGCCCAAATTAATGGGATGGCGGAGGAGGTGTATCGGCAGGTCGCCCAACAGCGCGGCTGCGGGTTGGCTGGAGCCGTCATCGACGATGACCACCTCTAGGCCAATGGCCAAGACCCGGTTAACCGTGTCGCGCAAAACTGCCTGCTCATTAAAACAGGGAATGATGATGCATACTTTTACTGACATATCATTACCATAATTGTTTTTTGGCTACTTGCACTTAAAAAACCCAAATTCAAGATGTTTTCTGCCATTTTGGTGTTACATTAAGTACTTTACGCTTCGTTTTTAGAATAGCTGGTGCCGACTAGCTAGGATTTATGTTCGTAGGAAAGGAAAATGGATGGAATCTCCCACACTGGTAGTTTTGGCGGCAGGCTTGGGCAGCCGTTATGGTGGCATCAAACAAATGGACCCGGTGGGCCCCGATGGCGAGTTCGTCTTGGATTATTCTGTTTTCGATGCCTGGCGGGCCGGCTTTAAAAGCGTAGTCTTCATTATTCGCGCTGAGCTGGAGGCGCCTTTGCGGGAACACTTCGGCAATAAATTGCAAGGGAAGCTTGAGGTCGCGTATGTCTGTCAGCGTTTGACAGACCTGCCGGCAGCGTTCGTCTGTCCCGCGTCTCGCCAGAAACCTTGGGGGACCGGGCACGCTATCTGGTCTGCTCGGAAGGTGATCAAAGGTGCCTTCGCCGCTATCAATGCTGATGATTTCTATGGCGCTAAATCGTACCAAGTGCTGGCGAATTTCTTGAAATCTGATGCTTGTGATCAGCAGACTTATGCAATGGTCGCCTATCGACTGGCAAATACTTTGTCAGACTTTGGTGCCGTCTCGCGTGGTATTTGTACCGCGGACGCGCAGGGATACTTGCAAGATGTGGTCGAACGCGTAAGCATTGAACCGTGCGCCGACGGCGGAGCGCGCTACAAGGACGCAGATGGCCAATGGCAGGCCTTGACTGGCGAAGAACCCTCGTCGTTGAACCTTTGGGGCTTCTCTGAGAGTTTGTTTGGCCAAATGGAGAAGCTGTTCGTAGAGTTCTTGCAGAGCCGTGGTAACGAAAGCAAAAGTGAGTTTTTCATCCCCACAGTAGTTGATACATTAATTAAACGTGGCTTGTGTCGGACTAAAGTCTTGCCTACCGCTGAGCATTGGTTCGGTATGACTTATGCCGAAGACCGCAGTATGGTAGTGGGGAAAATTGCCGCTTTAACCGCCCAGGGAGTCTATCCTAAACACCTGTGGCAGTGAGATAAAAGCACCCTTTCGTAAATGATTATCGCTTGCTAAGTTCAGTATGGGAGTATTTCTAGTGAATCAAAGTGTTAAGTACGACCTAAGTAAAGTTATTCCGTATTTTCGCTTCCGAGGAATAATGAAAAGTGTTGAGCCTTGGGGCTCTGGGCATATCAATGACACCTTTCGCCTGCGGATTGAGCAAGGCGGTACTGATATGCATTATATCCTCCAACGCATCAATGACAAGGTCTTCCCGAATGTCGATAAGATGATGGATAATATCCGCCGGGTGACTACCCACATCCGGGAAAAATTATCGGCTATCCCCGGCAGCAATTTCAGCCGTGAGTCGTTGTGCGTCATCTATACCTTGGATGATAAGCCGTTCTACCTCGATGTCTATGGTAACTTCTGGCGCGCGTATGTGTTTGTTGAGAATGCCCAGACTTTTGATTTTGTTTCTTCACCAGATCAGGCCTACCAGGCAGCCTATGCCTTCGGACGGTTCCAGTCGATGCTGCGCGATTTGCCGGGCGGCCCATTATACGAAGTCATCCCTGATTTCCATAATACACCCAAACGCTTTGAGAAATTCTTAGCTGCCTTAGCGGTTGACAAAATGGGCCGAGCTGCCTCTGCCAAGGCAGAAATCGATTTTGCCCTGGCGCGGAAGGATGATATTTCGATCGTGGTGGACAAGCTGGCCAGCGGCGAGCTGCCGACCCGGGTCACCCATAACGACACCAAGGTCAATAACGTTATGCTTAACGACTCGGATGGCCGTGGCATCTGTGTTATTGACTTGGATACCGTAATGCCGGGCTCAATCCTGTATGATTTCGGCGATGAAGTCCGCACCACCACCGCGACTGCAGCCGAGGATGAAAGAGACCTCAGCAAAGTCAAATTCCGACTTGATCTCTTTTCAGAATTAGTGCGCGGGTATATGCAAGCAGCTGGCGATTTCTTGACCCCGGAAGAGATCAGGCTGTTGCCATTTTCCGGACAGCTGATTACTTTTGAAATCGGGTTACGCTTTTTAACTGATTATCTGGAAGGGGATGTCTATTTCAAGACCCACCGCGAGGGCCAGAATCTCGACCGTTGCCGGACTCAGTTTGAGATGGTCAGGCAAATGGAAGAGCAGAAAGCCGCTATGGAAGCCATTGTAGCGAAGTATCGCTAATCGTATTTGGCAATCAATGCTTATCTTTTTTCTCAATCTTCAACCACTGTATGGAGAGTAGTTAATGAAAACGCAATTCACGCTGATCAAGCCCAAATTCACCCCTGTCTTAGACCCCGCGTTCCGGCCACCAGTCTTGGCGAACCGCGCTTTCTTGGCCGAAGTGGAACAGTCCGGCGCGGCAGTGCCGTTTTTGATAGCCGTGGAGCGCGACCAGTCGCGTGTCTCGCGTTTTGATACCAAGGTCTTTGACCTGCGCCACCCCCGCGCGGCTGCTAATTTCTTCTACGTCGAGCGCATTTTGAAGTTCTTGCTCTGGCAATTTGGGGGTTGGAAGGTTACTATCCACGGACCGGCAGAATTGGTGCGCTATTTGCAGGCCTGCTATAGCGATACCGGTATCCGTAGATTCGATGCCGAATTCTGGGGCGACCAGACGTATCAGCAAGAGATGACTATCGAGCTTGCCCCCACACCAGCTGATATGCCAGAGCCCAATGATGGCGCCGGCAGTGCAATTGTCCTCGATTGGAAAGGCTGGCGCATCGGCTTCGATTTGGGCGCCAGCGACCGCAAAGTCGCGGTAGCTAAGGACGGTAAGCTGGCCTTGAAGGAAGACGGCGAGCCAGTTCTCAGCGAAGAGTATGTCTGGGACCCTAAGCCACAGACCGATAGCAAATGGCATTTCGAGAATATCGATTGGATTTTGCAGGAGGCTGAGAAGGCTATTAAAGCGATTGACCCGGCGGCGAAGGTCTCTGCTATCGGTGGCAGTGCGGCTGGTGTCTATGTCGATGGGATGGTCCGAGTGGCATCACTGTTCCGCGGGATCACCCCGCGTGAACGCTTTGAAAAAGAAGCAGCCCCGATTTTTAAGGAAATTCAGAAAAAATGGGGCATCCCTTTGCGCTTGGAGAATGACGGCGACGTGACGGCTTTGGCCGGTGCTGTCGCCTTGCAGGACGGCGCTGTCCTGGGGTTGGCGATGGGCTCATCTCTAGCCGGCGGCTACGTCGATGACAAGATGACTATCAAAGGCTGGATGAACGAACTGGCTTTTGCACCGGTGGATTATAATCCACTAGCGGCAACCGATGAATGGTCGCGTGATTTCGGGGTTGGTGCCAATTACTTCTCGCAACAGGCGGTAGCTCGGCTGATACCACTGGCTGGTATCGAGATGCCTGATATCCCGGCCGATGCCCTGCCGCTGCGCCTGAAGAGAGTGCAGGAACTGATGGCTAAAGGAGACCCGCGGGCACGCAAGATTTACGAGACTATCGGCGTCTATTTCGGCTATTCGGTCGCCCATTATTGCGACTTTTACCAGCCGATTCGACACATCGAAGTCTTGGGACGCGTGGTCAGCGGCGAAGGCGGGCAAATCATCTTGGACGAGGCCCGTAAAGTCTTACACGCCGAGTTCCCAGAATTGTCCGATATTCATTTTTATGAGCCAGACGAGAGAGAAAAACGCCACGGCCAGGCCGCCGCCGCCGCCAGCCTGCCTATCGTCGAGTAACTGCCAAGTCAAAATATAAATTCTGCCGAGGCGATATCTCTCGTCTCGGCAGAATAGGAGTGAGTTTTATGAATAGCAAAGAACGCGATGCTTTTATTGTCGAAAACTTAAATGCCGGCATATCGTTGTCAGATGTGCAGCAGCAACTGAGGGAACAATTCGATATTCGAATGACATATCTTGATTTGCGGATGTTGGCGGCCGAATTGGCCATCGACTGGAAAAAGCAAGACAAGCCGGTCCCAGTTGCCAAGCCAGAGTCCGCAGATACGCCTTCTGCTGCCGCTGATTCTGTTGCTGACGCCGATGAGCTTCTTGCCGACGACCAGCCGGCCACTTCGGGTAAGACCAAAGTCTCGGTCAATAAGCTGGTCAGACCAGGGATGAGTTTGAACGGCGAGGTGACTTTTGCTTCCGGCGCTTCAGGCGAATGGTATGTCGATAATATGGGCCGACTGGGATTGAGTCTAGCCGAAAACTCTAGCAAGCCCACCCCCGAAGACATCCAGGAATTCCAGACCGAATTGCAAAAAGAATTAGGTTATTAAACCGACTGGCGCGTCCCGGAGCCTTAATGATAGCGAAATAAAACAGGCTGACCGGGACGAGCATTGATGTCGTGTTTAGAGTGGCGAGCCGATTATTCAACGGCTAGCACAGTGCGAAGTCGCATGCTCTTGCTCTCCTCAGGGCTACGGCTTGGTCGCAGCGTAAACATTATTTACCTTGCGATGTACCATAAGCCAGATCCGCGGGCGGGGTTCCCATCGGCACCTGTAGTCCCGGGCAGCGAAAACCATTGATAATCTTCGAGATGGCCATCAAAATGGGCGATGTTGTGGCGCCCGTTATGCCAAGCGTGATTGACTGCTTCTTTCCAAGCGCCGCCATCGCCATAAAATTTATACTTAGCCGAGGTCAGCATCGGTATGGCATCACATTCGGCAAAATAGACTAGTTGAGATGGTTTTTTGATCATTGTGACTTGCGCGAGGGTCAGAAAATGGTGTGACGAAAAGCAATATGGCATCGAATAACACATCCCAAAATATCCACCGTGTCCAGTAGAGTCGTTATAGGGCCGGTGCTCGTCGCAACTGAAGATCGTCCGATTGGCGATAATGTAGTCGATATTGGCTTGGTTACTGCCTTGATCGAAGCCCAAATAGACGGGCAGGCGATACTTGAACCAAGCATTGATGGCCTTGTTGTTATATGCATCAGGACAGTATTCACAGTTGTTATCCTGGTACATATTGGCGGCTAGATAAATTTGCCGCAAATTGTTCTTGCATTTAATCGCCAGTGCCTTGCTGCGAGCTTGGCTGAGCGCCGGTAATAACATCGAGGCCAATACCGCAATAATCGCAATCACTAC
>CAZUCG010000123.1:0-7310 GCA_964619145.1 uncultured Lentisphaeraceae bacterium
CTTTGTTCGACAAAAAAAATACTATTCTGTGGACCGCCAGAATTCAATTCCTCTGCATATCAGGAAAGCCGCGCCGATCATTGGCAATGATGTCTGGATTGGCAATAACGCCATTATCCTCTCCGGGGTTAAAATAGGCGATGGAGCAGTAGTAGCAGCTGGCGCGGTGGTCACGAAAAATGTCAGCCCATATCATATTGTCGGTGGCATCCCTGCTCAGACCATAAAACTGCGCTTCAGCGAGGAGATAGTCGCTGAGCTGTTGGCTCTGCAATGGTGGAATTATAACCCCGAGGACCTCACTCGGCTGAATTGTCAGGACATCGGGAAGTTCCTGCAGGAATTTCAGGCGGCGTCCTTGCAACCTTATCATTATCCAAAATATCAGCTACGGACGGCGGATTTCAGTATAGCGCGACTATAATTCAGCAGTGGCTGCTGTGCTGTTCCGCTAGGGCGCTATTGGTTATCAGCAGCAAACACCTTATGCAGCAGCAGCAGATTTTCCGGCCAGTGTTCGGGATAGAGTTTCTGGCAGGCACTGGCTAATTGCAGTTGCTTGGCCCGAGGCCAAAAGTCGTGTCTCTCGGCGGCGCTGCTCTGGGAACCATATCCCTGCAGGAAAGCCTTCCCCATCGCGACGCGTTCCGATGTCTCAGCCAGGCACCACAGGCAACCAATGAACTGGGCTAAGTTTTTCAGACGACGTCGGCGACTCAGAAATAGGCTGACCCTGATGTCATCACAGTCGATGATGGTCAAGGGATGCCTCCCGGGGACGGCAGTGGGAAACACGAAGTTTGAGGGCTTGGTGTCAGCGTGATAGATGCCCTGCTGGTGCATTCCCCAGAGCATCTCGCCAGCGCGCTGATAGATGGCGCCGGCTTCTTCCAGCGGTAGCGATAGTCCCTGGGCCATATACAAGTCGCTGTCGCCGACATCACGGAACAGCAGATAGGCCGCCGCTAAATCCGCCTTGCGCTGCCAGCCTAGACATTCCGCCGAGCCTACTAAACGATTGCTGCCTAGCCAGCCTTGCTGATCGGTGGAAAAAAAACTAAGCCGGCGTGGGTGACGGTATTCTTTGACAATATAACTCTGGTCGTCAGCGGCGATAATGCGGCTGGCGCGTCGCTTGCGGTCATCTTTGAGCATCCGGCCGTGTAGGACATTGTCGCTATGCAGTTGGATGGCCGCTCGGACAAAATCCGGGCCACAACTGCGCTTATAGCGCAAGATACCGCTGCAGTCTCGTATTACGCCAATGTTCGGGCCACCATACAGCAGCTCCCAACGGAAGTGCCACCAAGAGCATCCTCGGGCAACCCGCAAAGCATTGTGTTGGTCCGGCATCAGTCGGCCTCCTTTTGCCCCAGCCAATCTTCTGCACCTAAATTCGCAATGGTTTTGCTTAGACGGAGACACACTTTCGCCATAATAATCAATCGACGCTCCCGGGATAATTGTTTCTCCGACCAGCCAACCTGCGCGCCGTAGCGTTGCAAAAACCATTTCGCGCCCCAGGTGCTGCATAACCGCCAACTCAGCAGGAAGCAGAATTGCTGCAAATTACGCCGGCGATGATGTTGAAAAGACCATCCGCCGCGTATCAGCCCCTGCCAGCACCGCACTACGTAGGGCAAATATATCGCCTTGAGCTCTTGCATTTATGCTATCGTTGGATGTTTTTTGCCTGCGACGATATTTTGGAGGTGGTTTTCCAGCTGGTCGAAATAACGCGGCATACTATAGTTGCGGCTGCTCTCAAGCGCTGCCTGGCGCATCAGCTGTCTTTCAGCTGTCGTCAAGTCGGCAAAATGTCGCAGGTAAGTCGCTAATTCCTGCGGCTCGCCTTCGCCGTGGACGAGGTAGCCATTTTTGCCCGGGTTGACGATTTCACTGGCGCCTTTTGCTTTGGACACCAGCACTGGCACGGCGCAGGCCGCGGCTTCCAGGCAGACCATTCCGAAGGTCTCATACGGCCCCGGATAATAGAAGAGATCGCTGGCGCAGTAGTAGCGGCGCAAGTCGTTTTGCCGGCCAGTAAAATGCGCGGTCACCTCGAGAGACTCTGCCAGTCGCACAAACTTGTCCACGTCTTCACCGCCGATGGCAACCAGTTGGAATTTCCGGCGGTATGCTTCCGGCAAGGCGCCGAGGCCGCGCAAAGCGATATCCAGGCGTTTGGTAGCGAAGTTCATCGCCACGAACAACAGCACTAATCTATCTTGGTCGAGTTGCAACTGTTGGCGAAACTGTTGGCGTTCTTGTTCGTCCGCAGGTGGTGTGAAACGACTGCTGTCAATGCCGAGTGGCAGGGGTAGCACGCGCTCTGCTGGTAAGTGGAAATGTTCCAGCAATTGTGACCTGACGAGCTGAGAATTCACCAATATCAGCGGGATGTTGGCAAAACATTGTCTTTCCAAGGCCATAATGCCACGATGCCTGGGGTTCAAACGACCGCCAAAGAGATATTTACTGGCGCAGCATTCCGAATGGATTTGTTCGGTTACCATAAATATATCTGCCGGTAGAGCACGACAGAGCGTCAGGATGACATCCAGGTGGTTGCGCTGCTCTTGCAGCAGCCGACCCACATTGCGCTTGAAACGCAGTGTGTTGCTGCTGGCGAAGCCACCTCGCGAGACTGCTATCCAGCGACAGTCTTTGCCGTCAGGCTGGGTGCCTACGAGTCTTTCGCTGAACACAGTGACTTGATGCCCGCGCCGCAATAACTCATTCAGGATGCCGTGTGCCACTTGTTCAGCACCGCCGCCGTGCGGGTCAAATACTCGTCTGACTAATCCAATACGCAAATCAGGTCCTTCGGGTTAAAAATAGCCGGGCAGTTTAACGCAGTAATAACGTCTGGCATCCGTTTGGTATAGAGTTTAAAATATCATCTTTATCAATACTGTCAAGCCAAACAACAACCCTGGCTGACTTTTGCCGCTGCTGTGCCGAAGGCGAGCGATTAGGCTTTGGGGTGGGCTTTGGCGTAAACTTCAATCATTTGGCCGATGTCAATATGGGTGTAGATCTGCGTGCTCGAGAGGCTGGCGTGACCGAGCATCTCCTGCACGACCCGCAAGTCCGCGCCCGCCGCCAGTAGATGGGTGGCGAAAGAATGGCGCAATTTGTGCGGCGTGCAATCAGCACTCAGGCCGGCTTCCTGGATGTATAGTTTGAATGAGCGCTCTACAGAGCGGGTGCTTAGCCGGCCATTCTGCTGATTACGGAATAACGGCCCCGGCTCGCGCCGCAAGCCTAAGCCGCGGGCCTCGCGGTTTTGCAGATAGCCGCGCAGGGCGAGCAGAGCCGGCTGGCCCAGCATACAGATGCGTTCCTTTTGGCCCTTGCCGCGGACCCGGAAGTTGCTGCCCAGGAAGTCCAGGTCTTCAAAATTCAGTCCACAGGCTTCGCTGATTCGCAATCCGCCGCTGTAGATGACCTCCAGGATGGCCTTATCTCTTAAGGCCGCGAAATCGGCAGCAGCCTGTGCGTTTGGCGAGTCGGTGGGTTTTTTTTGCTGTTCCCAGTAACTGGCCGGCGCTTCGAGGAGCTTGCCGACCTGTTCTACGGTCAGGACCATCGGCAAGGGGCGGGAGTTCTTCAGGCAATTGACCAAGGCGAATGGGTTGCTGTTGGTTATGCCCTCCCGCAACAGGAAGCGAAAAAAGGCTCTCAGGCTGGCCAGCTTGCGGTTGATGCTGCTGTGCGATAGGCCAGCAGAGGCGAGTTTTAACACGAAGTTACGAGCTTGCCGCTCAGTTATGCTGTCCCAGGGAAAATTACCGCTGCCGGGTAGTGCGCTGAAACTCTGCTGGCAATGCAGAAAATGCGCTATGTCCAGAAAATAGCTCTTGACGGTATTCTCAGAATACTGGCGCTCGGTGCGCAGATAAAGCAGGAATTTCGTGACCCCGGCGTCTTTAGCGATGGCCACCCGCTCATCCGACAAAGTAAACTCAGGTGTTTTTTCTTTTGCTGGCATTGTCCAGGCTGATTGAGGGAATTGTGATGCAAGATTCTCGCCAACTGCTATTCGGCAGGCACAATCTGGTCGTAGTGTATTTCAGCTGGCGGCTTAGGCAATGGAGTGCCATTGGCCAAGGCAGCCTGTAATTCCGCATCCGCATCCTCGTCATACCACCAGTAGGCGCTGCTCTCGTTGCTGTATTTGCTGATGACCGTGGGCGGCACGCCAAATTTATGCCAATATAGCAAGCGCGTATAGTTGAGATTCCAGAGCAGGGCATACGGATGCTGCGCAAAGATAATGGCGTCGATTTCCCGGACGATGGCGTGGCGTTCCGCGACATTGAAGATGGTCTTCTGCTTCTCAATCAACGCATCGACTCGGGCATTTTTGAAGCCGGTAATATTGGAGCCGCCTGGTCGGTCGGCTTCTTTGGAAGACCATAGATGCTCGGGGTTCTTGAATAAGCCCGCGCCCCAAGCCGCCCAAGTCATCTCGAAGTTGAATTCATCCATATCTTTGGCCCAAGCCGACCAATCTTTGTTCTGGACAGTCATCTGCACGCCTACATCTTTCAGAGCTTCATTGAACGGAGCCAGAAATTTGTCGGTAGAAGCGTCTCGGGAGAGGAAGACAAAGCTTAGTGGCTGGCCATTTTTTTCTAGGCTGCCGGTTTGTGGGTTGGCCTTCCAGCCTGCCTCGCTCAACAGTGCGCGGGCTTTAGCGAGGCTAAAATCGACCACCTCATTTGGGCAGGGATGTTGTGCGTCATATAGGTCTTCCCAGTAGGAGCGGTGGAGAAAATACTGGTCATACATCATTGTGTGGTTCATCATCGGGCGGTTGATCAAATGGGCCATCGCCTTGCGGACGCGAATGTCGTCAAACGGCGGCTTGCGCATATTCATCGCGAAGCCCTGGAAGCCAATCGGTTTATGGTTGTAGATGGCTTGCTTGACAATCCAGTTATTGCGCACCGCAGTCAGCTTCTCTTCCAACTTATACCATTGGCTGGCGGTATATACCGGGAACATATCAATCTCGCCTTTTTTGAAAGCTTCAAATGCATTCTCACGGTCGTTGAAAAAGCGGTACTTGACGCTGTCAAAATTGTACAGCCCCTGCACTGATGGCCAGGAATTCCGCCACCAGTCGCGCCTGCGGGCCAGCAGCAGATAGAGCCCCTCTTTTAATTCCTGAAAGCGGAATGGGCCGGACACCACCGGGAAGGCGAAGTTTATTTTATTGAAATCCTGCCCTGCATAGATGTGCTTGGGGAGGATGGCAAAACCACCAACTGCGCCCAGGTTCTGCCAATGGACTTCCTTGGCCACAAAACGCACTGCCTGGCCATCGTTCACGCTGACTGGCGGCTGCAGGCGCTCCAGGCTAAGCTTATGCGGGCCAGTCATATTAGCTGGGTTGACAATCGTTTGGTAGGTCCAGATTACATCGTCGATGCTGATTGCTCGGCCATCGCTCCAACGGGCTTTGGGGTCCAGCCAGAAGGTGAATTCGCGTTTGTTTTCGGAGATAGTCCATTTTTCTGCCAGGCCGCGGTCGTATTCCAGCGTTTGGGCATTCATATCCAGCAGGCTTTCGTACATACTGCCGAAGACCTGGGCGCTCATCGTGTTGTTGTCGAGGTAATAATTCAGGCTCTTCGGCGATGGCCCCAAGTACTCACAAATCGTCCCACCAGGGACGGCATACTGGCTGGCAATTGGATCGGGCTGGTTGATGGCAGTCTGAGTCGGGAAAAATTCCTGACTATAGAGCTGCAGAGCGAAGACGGCGATGCTGGTAATGATGGTTCGCATAATGAAGAATGAGGAAGGGTTAAGTTTATTGACAGCTGTTCGGATATAGATAATAGAGCTTGCCGGGCTCGAGAGTCGTCACGTTGGCGGGCACGATACCGGAGATTTTTAGGCTATCCGGAGATTTCAGAGAAAAGACAATGTCCATAAAACTCGGTGAATACGCATAGCTGACCACTGCGGCATCGGCACAATCGCACAGTTCCTTGGCCTTGGCGATGGCGTCGCTCATATAGCCCAGCTGGTCAACTAAGCCGAGAGCCAAGGCATCTGCGCCGGAGAGGACGCGGCCATCCCCAAATGGCGATGCTGCGACTGCCTGCGCTGTCTCGTATTCTGTTCGGCCATTGGCCACCACTTGGCAGAATTCCTGGAAGGTACTGCTGATCATTCCTTGGATGTAGTCACGTTCCTGAGTCGTGCGTTCCCGGGTCGGACTGAGCATATCCTTCATTGCTCCAGAGCGGTATGTTTCGGGCTTGACTCCGATCTTGTCGAGCAATCCGACGACTTGGTAGGAGCCAATAATGACGCCGATGCTGCCGGTGAGGGTCATCCGGTTGGCGACAATCCAGTCACTGCCTGAAGCGATAAAGTACCCGCCGCTGGCAGCCAACGAGCGCATACAAGTCAGCACTGGCTTCCCGGCAGCTTTGCAAGCCAGCACTTCGTGCAGCATCTCATCGCTGGCCACGACCTCGCCGCCGGGGGTATCCATATCCAAGATGATGGCCAAGACGTCGCTGTCTCGACTGGCAATGCGCAATTCAGTGGCGATTATTTCGGAACTTGCTAATGCCCGGCCGCCGGAGTTCTGAATCACGCCTTGGACTTTGATGACCGCTATCTGGTAGGGGTTATTGTTTTTTGCCGGCACGATGACTTTTCTATTGATGCGGATTGCAGGCTTAGCAAACGCTGTGCTTAAAGCCCCGCCTTCGGCAGAGAGTCCTTCCAGCGCGGCGCGGCAACCCTGACCAAACATCGCCAAAGCTATAAAACAGACTGCACTACTGATCAGCAACACTAGAAGCGTGACCAAGCAACCCGAGAAAAAGCCGCGTTTCTTCTTGACCGGCTGAGCCGTGTAATATGGCGGTGGCGGCGGCGGCGGCGGCGGATAAGAATAGGCAGGGGAATATGGTGGTGGCGGATTCTGTGGCTGTGAAGGAGGAGTATTGTCTGTTGGAGCCGATATAGGTTGGGAAGGGCTAACAGGCGGTTGATGGTCCATAAGTTTTCCTCTGGCTCTGGCAAATTGATAAGCAAAAATAGCGCCGGAAGTTTTTTTCGGCGTAGTTCTAACATATCATTGTTGACCGATATTTGCAAATCTGCACTAAAAAATACCACGCTGATTTTACCTATGCAATAATACCTGCACTTCGCGACGGTTTCGAGTTTTCATTGCCATTTTCAAAAAGCATTCTTTGACTGAGGGCATATCTTGCGAGGAGGGTCTTTTTGTTGCTTTTCGGTCCAAGATGTTAGTATTATGTCAGCTGATAGGC
>CAZUCG010000124.1:0-7294 GCA_964619145.1 uncultured Lentisphaeraceae bacterium
CTGAATCTGGTCGTGATATTACTCTTTATACCGGTAATGACGACAATATCTTGATCGATTTGCTTACCGAGTATAAAATCGCCACTGCTAAGGGCCAGCAAAAAATCCGCATTCGCGGTGGACTGCTCGGTCATTGGTGCTGTTGGACAGCCAAGGCGGTAGAGCTGTTGCGGGAAGTGCACGCCGTTATCGACCGCGGTGGCGATGTCCCCGCCGAGCTGCTGACCAGAGCCGCCGAGATTACCGACGCCAATGCCGCCCTCTTTGACCCCGCCCACTCGTTTGCCGGCTGTATCCCCGGTATCCACGAAGTATTGCGTCGGCAGGGGCTGTTGCCCGGGACCTGGTGCCTGAATCCGCAAGAGGTGCTCTCGCCCGGTCAAGCGGAGGAAATTACCCGGGTGTACGCTGCCTACCCGCATTTGCATGACGATGCGTTCGTCGCTGAGCATTTGGCTGAATGGTTGGCCTAGAAAGAATATCTGTTGCCGCCTTATTTGCCCTTTTGCCAGAAGGCATACGTACCGCTGGGCACGGGCAAGGTCTTGCCGCTGGCTGGTAAAGTCAGCTCGCCTGCCTCTATATTGCCGTGAGGCAGGCCCTGCGTCAGCAGGTGAGTCAGTACCAATGGCGTATAACCTGGGGTATGACAACTGAAGAAAACAAAGGCCGGCTGAGAAGAAAGGACTTGCCGCGATAACGACAGCAGGTCCAGGATATGCTGGTCAATCTGAAATAACTCCTGCTTGCTCCCACGGCCAAAGCTAGGCGGGTCCATAACTATGCCGTCGTACTGCCGACCGCGACGGACCTCACGCTGTAAGAACTTCTGCACGTCATCGACAATCCAGCGGATGGGAGCGCTGTCTAGATGGTTTAACTCCGCGTTTTGCCGACCCCAATCGACCATTTTGCGGGAGGCGTCCAAGTGACAGACATTACAGCCGGCTTGGGCGAGAGCCAAGCTAGCGCCACCAGAATAGGCAAAAAGATTGAGCACATTTAGTTTGCTGGGAGAGAGAGCAGTTATGGCAGAACGCATTTTTTGCCAGCCCAAAGCGTGCTCAGGAAAGACGCCCACGTGCCCAAAATCAGTGGCCTGCAAGCGGAAGCGCACTCCGGCAATCTCACATAGCCAGAATTCCGGCCAAGTACTGCAAAATTGCCAGCCGCTAGCGCGCGAATCACGGCTGAAAATCGCGTCTGCTTGGGCCCATTCCTGAGGCGACAGGCTCTGCCGCCAGACAGCTTGAGCACAAGGGCGGTCCAAGGCGAAAGCCCCGAAGCGCTCCAGCTTCCGGCCGTTGCCAGAATCCAATAATAAATAACCCGTATTGTCAGTGTCCATAATTTGGGCAGCAGTGATGAAATAAGAATAATTCTGGGAGGAGAGAAGTAGCGCTGGATGATACAGCCCGGAGAATTCTCTGGGCTGATAACTTGACCTCGTCTTAAACCATCGTCTTCAAGGTGCGGTAATCTACTTTGCCAGTGCCTAAGACGGGAATCTCTTTGATGGCGACAATGTTGCGAATGGTGTTGATGGGGGGCAAACCAGCATCGCGAATAACCTGGTTGACATCCTCACGCTTCAGAGGCAAAGTGCTGAACAGCGTAATTTCAGGATGTAACTCTTCGCCAAGCGATTCCACCGCCAAAACTGGCCCGTCCTGATTCTCGCTACGGTAGTGATTGATCAGAATCTCCTCAAGAGCAGGCAGAGAGACCATCTCACCGCCAATTTTGACAAAGCGCTTCAGACGGCCTTTGAAAACCATAAAACCGTCATTATCTACCGCGATTAAGTCGCCAGTACGATACCAGCTCTTGCCCTCAAATTCCACAAATGGACTGGCACCATCGTAATTCAAGTAACCACTGAATACATTGGCACCGCGGACGATAAGCATCCCAGTCTGTCCTGTCGGCAGACGACGCTGGCATTGCTCATCAGTAATCGCCCACTCCATACAGTCCAAGATATGCCCGATAGTCCCAGCCTTGACCCGGCCCGGTTTGTTTAGCGCTACGATGGGGCTGCATTCAGTGATGCCGTATCCCTCTAATACTACCGCATCAGGACATTTGTTGATAATTAAATCATAGACTGCGTCGGTGCATTTCTCCGCACCAGTAATGACTACCCTGATGGATGCAACTTGGGCGGGCGTTGCGTTGCGGAGAAAATTAGCCACAAAGGTCGGGGTCGCTACCGCCATCGTTGCTTTGTACGCCGCAATCAGGCGAGCCAGCATATCGCCTTCCATCGGATTGGCGTGATAGGCGATCCGGACATTGGTGCAGCAGGGCATCATCACATTCAGCAGTATGCCGAAGGAATGGAAAGGTGGCAAAATACCCAGGATACAGTCATCTTGCCGTAATTGCATATCAGCCATCGCCGAACGCAAATCCGTCAGCAGATTGGTGTGGGTAAGAGGTACCGCCTTAGGGAGGGTCTCAGAGCCGCTGGTGAACAAAATCACAGCAGTGTCCTGCACTTTTGCCTTCCGTAAGGTGCTCCAACAAAAACGACTGCGCAATAAAGCCTTGATTTTGCTGAACTTGGAGATGTTTCCCGCGAGGTCTTCCAAGTAGACAAAATTCTCGGCTAATTCGGCAAAATCCACGCCTTTGCCGCGTAGCTTTTCGATGACGATATTAGCAGTCAGAATTGTCGATACCCCGGCATTTTTCAGACAATGGCGCATATTGCGCAGCCCGACCGTAAAATTGACCATCACGGGGATTTTGCCGGCAAAAAGGGCCGCTAGGTAAATAACCGTTGAGACGCTGCTGGCCGGCATAATGATGCCAATTCTCTCTCCAGGCAAGGCCGCGAGGCTGTCTTTCAACGCCAGAATAGATAAGATGATTTTGCGATTTGTCAGTATACCTTTGGCCTGATCAGCCAAAATTGGCCGGTTCGGACGCAGCTTGGCGTTCTTGAGGAAGATATCAGTAATCTTCTCGCCTTCTTGGACAAACAGTTCGGCGGGGTCATTTGCCAAGAACCAACTGGCGGGGATGGGCCGCAATGGCTCGGTGCTGCTGCTTTCACCGATGGCGGCAATCAGCAAACTGGCGACCGTGCGCAAAGTCTCGGGGCTGTTGACTTCATAGCCGAATTCATCCTGAATCCAGGCGTGGACTTCGGCCACCATCAAGCTGTCCAAACCTAGGCCTGCGCCCAAGGTGTCGCTGTCCTGGCTGACCGCCTTGCCAGTGATCGCGTGCAATTTCGCATAGACTTTTTCACGCACCTCCGCCGGAATCCGACTGGTGTTCTCGGAAGCATCGTATGCATCTGGCTCAGGCAGATAGCGCACTCCGCCACCCTCAAACCAGGTGTACGGGACGTAAGTGTTGGGAGTCATAGCCACATTGTAGAAATTCTCTAGGTAGCGATTCAGTGGCTCACGCTCGGCAGAAGTGGGGAAATCTGCTGGCTTTTCGACGATTTCGATAGTTACCTCGCGGCGCGGGCCAAAGAAAATACCGTTGAGCAGGATGTGCTTGATATGCCGCATTAACCCCTCAGCAAAGGAAATTTGATACCCCTTGGCCCGACTGAAATCACTGCCCCAGAGCCCAGTGGTGCGAATTAGAACAATCCTGACCTCTGGATAGAGTTCCATAATGCGCGCGACACCGCCGTTCGCACGTAGTCTCTCCATCTTCGAACGGTAAATGCGGCCTGCTGGATAAAAAAGCAGGTTGTCACCGGCTTTTAGGCATTCAACGCATTTCTCAAGTTGCTTCATCACCTTCTCGTGCCCAGAACGACCGGCGATGCCAATGTCCGGCAAAGACATTATCCGAAAGGATTTATAAAAATGTTTCAGAAAAGTGTTTCTGATTTGCTTTTCGTCCGCCAGAGCCCAGGTCTTGAAAGGTTTCATCAATACTGAGGAGACGATGACTGGGTCAATTAAAGCCGGATGGTTGGGCAAAAAGAGAATGCCTTTGTTGCCGGCCTTTAAACATTCTTCCAGTCCCTTGATGCGAATGCGATACCGCAGCCACAGCGCAAGCTTAACAATTGTGAGCATAAAATAGAGGAACATCATTTTCTCCTTACGAAAGTAGTGAAGAGAGCACTCTCGTGCAGAACGTTACACTAGTTTTTCCTGTGTGGGTACAATGGTTAAACGTAAAATTTCAGGGGGGCAGCAAAATCGTCGTTTAGCTAAGCCGAAGCCGGATTCGCCGACGCCCTTGCTGATATGGCAGAGAGTCCCGTCGTGGCGCTGTTGCCAGCCAGAGACGAATTGCCGTCCATAAATTGACGATGTGTATAGTGGCCCCAAGATTGGCAATCGGAATTGCCCGCCGTGGGTATGTCCGCACAAACATAAATGCCCGATAAACTGCTGCCCGGCCTCGGCAAATGTATCTGGACTGTGCGCCAGGCTGATGACCGGCCGGCCGACTTTCTGCAAGGAGGCGCAAGCGGCCCAATTAGGCTGCCCAAAACGATAGTCATCGACGCCATAGAACAACGCTCCGGTGGGCGGCACTAAGGCTTCGTTGACCAAACAACGAAAGCCGCAATCCGCATAAACACGCTGCCAAAAATCTCGTTTCTGCCACGCAACTACACTCTCACGATTGCCCAATACAGCGATCTTACCACATTTGGCAGGTAGAGATTTCAACCAATGGCAGGCAGGAGAGACATATTCCAAGAAAGAAATCAAGTCTCCCGCAAACAATAGCCAATCCGGCGGGTCTTCTTGGATGTTCTTTTGCAGTGCGTTCAGTCGGGAGGTGTTGCGCAACGGCCAATGTAGGTCGCTGAACAGTAGCAGCCGGTAAGGACGAATTAGCCCCGGTAAGGATAAAGTCACACTGTGCTGCCGTATTTCCCCTAAGGAAATTACTGTCGCAGGTAAGTTGACCTGGTGCCACAAATTACTGGTTTTGCGGGGAGATATGTACATTCAGGGAGCCTGGAGTAGCATTGGACCATTGTCGTAAGGCTTCGTAAAGCACAACTGCGGCACAATTGCCGACATTGATGGAATTCTTTTGCCCTAAAACTGGCAGACTGACGAAACAATCACAAAGTGGCAGGGTCGCCTCAGCCAGGCCTAGAGCCTCATTGCCGAAGACAAAAGCCGCCGGGAAGCGAAAGACCGTCTCCCAGTAGCAACTGGCGTTGCTGGTAGTCTCTATCCCGTAGATAGTATATCCGCCAGCACGTAAAATGCCAATCGCCGTAGCGGCATCTGCAATGGCTTGGCAGGGGACAATTTGTTCGCAACCACGAGCCGTCTTGAGTAATTTGCGGTGCGGCGGAGAAGGAGTGTAGCCACAGGCGTAAATCTTCTCGGCCTTCGTCGCCTCAGCTAGACGAAAAATATTGCCGACGTTATAAGCACTGCGCAAAAAATCCAACACCAGCACTACCGGGAGGCGCATCGCGCTGCGAGGGGCCGTGAGATCTCCTTGCTGGATTATGGTCTGGCTCATAATGAAAATGTCTATCGACGAGGGCCGCTGCGGCGAACACGTTTCCCCTCAGAAGCGCGATTGCGCTCTGCTGTCTGTGGTCTGCTCCGCTTATGCTCTTGGCGTTGCGGCGGGGCAGAACCTGTGCTCTTCGGCATTACCAGCATCCGTGTCTCCGGCTGAGTAATGGGCAAAGCTCTGCCGATGTAACTTTCTATGTCCGGAATGACAAACGCGCAATCCTCGCCCGCGAAACTGATGGCCCGACCACGAGTGCCGGCTCGACCAGTCCGTCCTACTCGATGCACGTAATCCTCAGCCTCATAAGGCAGGTCATAGTTGAAAACGTGGGTGATGTCATCGATATGGATGCCACGACCAGCGACATCAGTCGCCACAATGACTTGGATAGCACCCGAACGAAAACCCTCAAGAATGCGCAGGCGTTTCTTTTGGTCAACATCACCAGAGAGCATCTCGCTGGCGATGCCAAAACGCTGCAACTTATAGTGTAATTCCTCAACATCACGTCTGCGATTGCGGAAAATCAATACCCGGTGGCAATCTTCGTTATTGAGGAGCCAGAGCATAATGGGTAATTTTTCTTGGCTAGTGCAGGCAAACACAGTCTCGTCAACACCATCCGCCACAATTTGTTCGGCATCGACTTCTAGAATGATCGGCGAGGGGCGCATCCAGCGAGATGATAAGTTCATAATATCGGAAGTAAGAGTCGCGCTGAAAAGCATCGTCTGGCGTTCGGCAGGCTTCGAGGTATAGCTGATAATCTGCTTAACGTCAGGGATAAAACCCATATCCAGCATCCGGTCAGCTTCATCGATGATCAGGATTTTCAATTCTGACAAGTCAAGGACATTCTGCCGTAAATAGTCTAACAATCGACCAGGTGTGGCGACTACCAAGTCACAGCCAGAGCTCAACAACTGCCGTTGACGGCCATAATCCATCCCCCCATAGACTGCCACAATGCGTAAATCAGTATAGATACTCAATAGCTCGGCATCCTTGGAAATCTGAATGGCGAGTTCTCGGGTCGGTGCCAGTACCAGAGCAAAAGGGCTATTGCGTTTCCGTTTGACTTTACTATGCAAAAAAGCCTGGATGGTGGCAATGAGAAAGACCGCCGTTTTGCCAGTGCCAGTCTGGGCCCTGCCGGCCAAGTCCAAACCATCCAACGCGGGCTGTAAAGCCGAGGCTTGAATGGGAGTGCATTTCTCAAACTGCAAATCCACCAACAGGGCGCGCATAATCCGCCCGTCAAGAGGGAAATCCTGAAAGTAACAAATTGTACTGTCAGTACGCTCAACGACAGGAATTTGCCAATCGCCGACCTGCTTTTTATCAGCTAAGTTCGCTTGGCCAGATAACGATTCATCCTGGTCTGCATAACTGGTTGAAGCACGCAAATTCTTAATAGGTTGGGCAGGTTTTGCAGCTGGAATAGAAGACGAGCGCCGGCGACTTGATGACGACGACGTTTTCTTGCTTTCTAACACTGCTGGCGCAGGCGGCGTGGCGGGGGGGATGGCAACTGCGGACGGCGACGCTGGCTTAACTGATTTCTCGGGACTGAAAATCTGTTTGAGCTTGGCCGCAAGCCGGGGAAAAAGACCTGAATGCAAAATACATACTCCTGTTATAATACAACTGTGGTTGAATTTCGTTCACTATGAACATAAACATAATATACTCTATGCAAATTAAAAAACAACTTAACTTCGATCCAGGCATCCAAGACAACAGGTGCAAATAAATCTACCGCAGCGTGAGTAATACCTGAATCCGTGAATTACCACCAAAAAAAAGACTGGAAAAAGTT